>SXXK01000053.1 GCA_005791255.1 Planctomyces sp. | reverse complement strand
ATGCAGATCGTTGTCAGACACAACCACGAAACTGGTTGCAAAACCTCGTGCCTGCGCATCCAGCAGAGCCAGGCGGGCCATAAAGGTTTTGCCGCACCCGTAACCTCCTCTCAGGAATTTGATCGATCCTTCCTGCCCGGCAACCAATTCCAGTTGCCGATGCAGCTCGTTTCGCGGCTTGTCGACCCCCACGGCAAAGGTGTCGATACCACGTTCGGGGACCAGTCCCTTCCGCAGGGACTCAAAAATGTGCTCGACATCGCGACGTGTGAGTGTTGTCATGACGAATTCCGTGTGGTGATAGTCGAATTTCGCTCCGCGAAATTTGGAGTTTTGTGAGCTGTGCTGTCAGCGGTGAGGCGGGTGAGGGCGTTCCTTTCGCGGAGCGAAAGGCAACTATCAGTGCGGTGGTGGATTGTCGAATTTCGCTCCGCGAAATTTGCATTCTGCCAAGTCATCCTGCGTTCGCTGCCGCACTCAGGGAAGCTCCTTTCGCGGAGCGAAAGGCGACTATCAGCGGACATAGGATTTGACCCCGGCTACGGTCTCAATACGAACTGCAAAGGGCGCAATGGCCTTCAGCGTGTCAAACTGACGGCTAAACTTTCTGAACTCCCGTTGGCCACCCAGCATTTCTGTCACTTCCGACTCAGTGACTGTTCCGTACTGTGCCAAATGCCGAAACACCCGCCGAGTCCCGTCGTCAGGCAAAGCATTCAACCACGCATCTGCCTGTCCCGGCGTCTCCAACGTGCGATTCACTACAGCAACCACCCCGCGGCCAACGTCGAATCGTTCCTTGAGAGTGAATGGTGCAACCCTGGCTTCCCGACCTGGATGATACAGCTCCACCGAAACTCGCGAGTCTGTGGAACCCTTGAGCCGGAAAAACAGCTCAAACTCTTCACCAACCGTGGCGATTACAACTCCTGAAGACAGGCGAGCACCGCCGCGGGTTTCGCACAAATCCACCTGCACATCGTGGGCCCCAGATACCCGCAGACCAAGCTCCAGATCATACATGCTGCCAAAATCCAGACTGCCCACAGCGTGATCCACCCGCGCCGAGAGGCAATGCATCCCACCCACTGCAGACCGCTGACTGGCACTCACATTGTACACTGTTGAACTGCCCCCGGCTGACACACGATGACAAATCGTCACCACCGGAATCACTCGTTCCTGAAGGCTGTTCCCACCATGCGCGAATCCCCGGTGCGGCTTACCCGTGTCAAAGAGCGCCACACCCTCGGGAAACATCAACTGCTGGTCATCGCACTGATAGCCCAGATCCCGCATTGCTACCCGGACTTCGCCGGTATGATTCGCCGGACGGTCAGAAATGACGTGCCGCCGCTGCGGATCCAATTTGCTTCCATGTGACTGCGTGACCTGAGCCTCCTCGCCAGTCAGCAGAAAACCGTGGTCTGCCGTAAAGACAAAATTTCGCACGCCAGCGTCACGCAGCAAATGCCAGGCGGAACGCAGCCCCTTCAGCACCGTCTCAAACACCGCCGTGCCGAATCCCGCTTCCCCCGAACTGTCAATCTCCCGGCTGTGAATCATCACCAGTCGTGCGCCAGCAATTTTTCGCCGCAGTTTGGTCGCCTCCAGCTTCAGCACCTCGTCCAGCTCAATACGTGGACAGGTCCGTCCACCGACCCGATCATGCATGGCACGCCGGCGCGTTTCCGGATCATGAACGCGAAACTCACCCGCAGAAAAACCGGCCAGACGATCATTGGAAAACTCGGGCTGGAGCCTGCCGGACTTGCATACCGGCGCCAGCACGTTCATCCCCACTTCTGTGACTGTTGGCAATTCCGCAAGACGCCACTGCAGTTTCAAATCGGTCTTAGCAGGCTCGCCAATTGACTGCAGCAACTCCTGCCCCATTTCATACCGCAAAGCATCCACCACAAAAAACGCAGTGATTCCGTCCCCACTCACCAGCGGCTTCACCGACTCATCGAACAACGTCCGTTGCTGCAACGCTGAATCCGGCAGAAAACCGTGAATGCGGCAAATAGCGTTGAATCCCTTTGCCCACGCGTCTGCCCACTCACGCCACACAATCTGCATTTGATTCAAAACAGCTCGCAGGCGTTCAAATTCCGGTAACTCGGCCCGCATCAGCTTCTGACGGTCCTGTTCCAGGTGCCGATGAGCCTGATCCACAACGGCTCCCGCCTGCACATAGGCGTCTACGGCATTCACAAGGCCATCCGTAGTCGGCAAGGTCGCCCCGGCGGCCTCACTGGCCACGCCCAACCGTGCTGCGGCTGCGACTATATGCCTTACATTTCGGCGAGATGGTTCATCCCGCAGCCAGAATGCCTGTCGCCGCGTTTCCCCGTGGGCCGAATCAGATGTCTCCGTCCGTCGGTTAGCCCAATCCTGAGCCACGCTCCAGCGTTGTTCCAGCAGAGCCTCGAGGGACGCTCGCAGGATCGTTTCTTCCTCGAAGAAGAACGTATCGAACCGCCCAAGGTCAGCCGCCGCGATCTTCCCCACATCATCAGTCAGTCGCAGCTCGGTTTCCATCGCCATCTGGCGGTAAAAGGCCCGCTGTCGGTCATCACCATTCTGCAGATGAACCACCAGATCGTGGCAGGTGTCCCGCACCAGTTGAGGTAATCGACTCACCGGTGCCAGCAGTGCGGACCGCGGTTCCACAAGCAGATCCCGCACGTAACTGACGCAGGCCGCCCAGCTGCAGATGGCATAGGCAACCGCCTCCACAGACGTGGCTTCCCCACGGCTGGTGAACGAATCGCGAAGACTATCGTCAAACCACGCCTCCGGCATACCTGTCAGAGACACGATCCTGTCCCGAATTGCTCGTTCGTCAGCCTGAAATGCCGCCGGCCTTTGACCGTCCCCGGACAACCGCAGTTTCACAGACGCAATCCGGTCACAGAGCGACCCCTTCAGCAGCAGGTCGTCGACAAATTCGGTCAGCGACACATTGCGCAGCTGGCTGGCGATGCCTTCCGAACCGGTCGTCTCCAGATCATTCAGCCACTGATCGGCGGCTTCCAAAGTCAAATTGTCGCGTTGTACGAACTCGTTGATCTGATCCGGGCGCACCCTGCCCGCGGCTGAGTCCCGCGTCAATGTTTCCAGGGACCTGCGATAACGCGCCCCGGCCTTGTACAGTTCCAGCAGCGGCGTCGCTTTGACCAGCTCCTCATTGAAACCTGGCAGATGGATGACAGCGCGTGTTGCATCGATGCCGCTCATCACCTCTTCCAGCTCCAGCATCAACTCCAGAAAGCTGCCGTTGAACGTGTAGACGCTGTATGGCAGCTGCCCGGCAGCACGCAGGGAACGCAGCTGTGTGACCACATCCACGTAATGACCGTCAATGTCCAGCCACAAAACGAGGTTGTGCTTCGTCACCCAGTCGCGCACGTCAGCTTCGAGAACACGGGAGACCGGACCCAAAACATTGCTCATGCCTCCGACTCCTCCAATTCATCGTCCTCAATGGCATCCTCATCGGGATTGTCGGACTCCGAATCATCTTCATCTACGTGCTGGTCGGCAAACAAATCTGGTGGGTTGAGATTACCAATCTGTGTCTTGCGATCTCTGACCTTGTCCGGATTGGCCTGCTCAAAGGCCGATCGAGCAGCCGCCTCATCCGGAGAGTGCAGTTGAAAATTCACTTGCAGCTTTGCCATCAGGCGAAGCTCAAGTTCCCAGCAGTCCGCTGGTACCCT
>SXXK01000478.1 GCA_005791255.1 Planctomyces sp. | reverse complement strand
GAGTCTGGCAGCGACACTGCTGGGGGAATGTCCGGCTGCGGATTCCGGAGTGAAGGATGCTCTCGAGAAGGTAGTGGCTGATCAGACGGTTGCTGTCGATGTGCTGCTGGCCGCTCTTGATTCTCAGGTTCAGCGGGGTGAACTGACCAGTGCATCAGCCGAGCGACTGAGCGTCGTGGCAGAAAAGGGTCAGCCTGGTGAACAGGTGCAGGCGATCACGATGCTGCGGTACTTTACAGCGATGGACTGTCGTGAATGCTGTTTGCGATCACTGGAGTCGTGTCTGTCATCAGCGAGTGAAGATGTGCGGGCGTCCGCGGCCCTGACGCTGGGGGATTTCTGCCCGTTGTCTGAGTCGCAGCTGGCGAAGCTGCGGGACCTGTCTGAGAAGGATTCCAGCCAGGATGTGCGTGATGCCGCGGCAGCTACTCTGAAGCGATCAGAGTTGACCACAGAGAAGTAGTCTGACGGGTTTGGAAACAGGCTCCGCCCTGCGGAGAGTGAATAACGAGGGGGAAGTTCAAATGACTATGAGATCCACAGGAAAATGGCTGGCACTGCTGTTTCTTTCGGCTGCGGGCTGCAGCAGCATCAGTGACGGGATCATTCGGACAGAAACGGATCTGCGAAACCAGATACTGGCCCAGAAGGCGTGGGGCGAGTGGTCGTGGTGCTACGACGAACTGAATCATCCGTGGGACTTCGCGAAGGGCTTCAAGGCGGGCTACAGGAATATTCTGGAGGGTGGCAGTGGCTGTCAGCCGACGCTTCCTCCGCGAGCCTACTGGAAGCCCAGTTACGAAACAACGAACGGTCGCGGACGAATCAACTCATGGTTTGACGGGTATTCGCACGGTGCGTTGGCGGCCCAGCAGGACGGGATGGGTGGCATGGGTGTGCTGCCGATTTCTCCGACGGCTCGAGCCAACCTGATTTCGAAGAATGCCCCGGTTAATCCTGAGTGTTTCAACGGTCTGCAGAACACTCCGACTCCCGAGGGTGGTTTGTTGCCGCAGACGGATGAGATGGATGTTGATCCGGCAGTTCCCGCAGGCGAAGACATGCCACCGAATCCAGGCACGTCACCATCAGCGACCAGACCCTACGAAGGGAACTGATGTGTGGGGGCTTCAGCCGAGGAACCGGCGGGAGTTTGAAGTACGGGCGCTGTGAGTCAGCGTCAGGCATTGAAGAATCGGATTGATCAGGGAAGACATCAGACTGCTGGCAGTGACGAGCTGCTGTGCAGAGTCAGGTTACAGGGAGGCAGAGAAAATGTCAGCAAGTGCAGCACAGCAGGGTAAGTATGGAGGAAGAGACGGTCGGTCCAGCCTGCTGGGACTGGTCGCTCTGGCCTGTCTGGTGCAGACGGGCTGCCTGATGGACCGGGAGATTGATGCGATCCCGGTGGCTCGAGTGCCCAAAGAGATACTGTTGGTTGACCGGAAGGACAACTACAAGGATATCTCGCTGCTGAGGCTCCGCCAGGATCCTCCGGAGTCCTACCTGCTGGGGCCTGGCGACGTGCTGGGTGTTTACATTAAGGGTGTGCTTGGCAGCGAAGAGGAGTTGCCTCCGATTCATTTCCCGGAAGACGGCAATCGTCCTCCGGCGGTGGGTCTGCCGGTTCCGGTGCGGGAGGACGGAACATTGTCCCTGCCGATCATTGAGCCGATCAATGTGAAGGGAATGTCACTGGTTGAAGCGTCGAACGCCATCAAGATGGCCTACATTTACCCTGAGCCGATTATTCGCGAGGGTGAAGAGAGCATCATTGTGACGCTGATTCAGCAGCGTAAGGTGCGAGTGATGGTCATTCGCGAAGAGGCGGGCGGACAGCAGGGTGTAACGAAGCGTGGGACTGGTCAGGTCGTGGACCTGCCGGCCTACGAGAACGACGTGCTGCATGCCCTGGGTGCCACGGGTGGTATGCCGGGTACGGACGCGAAGAATGAGATCATGATTTACCGTGGTATGTATCAGGCTGGTGTCGACGCCGACTCGGTGCTGAATCAGATCTGTCAGGACAACTGCCAGGACAACTGTTTCTGCAGCGAGGCACCGCTGCCGGATCCGCCGAGTGTGACTCGAGTACCGCTGCGGTACGATCCGGCCAATCCGCCCAGGTTCGACCAGGAAGATGTGATTCTGTCCGAGGGTGACATTGTGATTATTCGCAGTCGCGACGAGGAGACCTTCTACACCGCCGGGGTGCTGGGTGGTGGCGAATATCCTCTGCCGCGGGACAAGGACCTTGACATTCTTGGAGCGATTTCCCTCGCACGTGGTCCGCTGGGCAGCAGTGGAACAGGTGTGATGGCCATCGGAGGTGGCGGTGGTGGTGGCATGGGCGGTGGCATGGGCGGTGGTATGGGCGGTAGTCGTGGTGGTGGTGGTGGTGGCTTCTGCCAGCCATCTCAGGCGATCATCATCCGTGAGCTTCCCTGTGGCAGCCAGATTGCTATCAAGGTAAATCTGAACCGAGCCCTGACAAATCCGGGTGAACGAATCCTGATTCAGCCGAAGGACTTCATCGTGTTGAAGTACACACTGGGTGAAGAAGTCGGGAATGTGTTCCTCAGCCTGATCCAGTTCAACTTCCTGTGGGGTCTGGGCGGAAACGGTCTGAACAACTGACGACAACTCTGCTGAGTGGGTTAAGCAGCGAGGGCCCTGACGGATCAAATCCGTCAGGGCCCTGCTTCATTTCACTAAGTCGGCAGCGTTGCGTCAGTTGGCAGGGACAGTTTCGACGGGAGTCGGAACATTACCGTCCTGTTCTGAAGCAGGTTTTTGTACAGCCTCAGCATCGTTGTCGAGGCGACTGACGCGACTGTTTCGTCGGTCAAGAACTACTCGTGCGGCTTCTCGAACTTCATCATCTCCGAGCCGTCGCAGGTTTACGATCTCGGTCAGAGGCTGAATAACACCAGCGACTCGAGCAATACTGGATTCCATCAGAGCGATTTCCATCAGCGTGCGACGCAGGACTTCGAGAGAACTGATGTGTCGGGCGGCTTCGTGCTGAAATTCGTCAAGGATTTCGAGGTTCTGCACAGCGCTGGCCACCTGCTCGGTGCCGGCAGCGAGGGCTTCCTGGATCGACAGCAGCAGGTTCAGGTTCTGCTGAGCGGTGATCACCTGCTGAGACTGCTGGCTGAGCAGGCTGGTAATTTCCGCTGAAGCATCGGCAGCAGTGCGGGCGGCCGGGAGATCACCTGCTGCTGCGATGACGGCATTTTTCAACTCGTTGAATGCAACCACCTCAGCGTTGGCCCTGTCCAGATCTGCTGCTGCAACGCTGACTGAGTTGCGGAACTGGAGGAACCTGTCGAAATCTGCTGCAGCCTGCTCGATGGTCTTGTCTTCAGCGATGATGCGTTCTGTGAGGTTGCTCATTCGCGTGATGCTGTTGCTGGCCTGCTCGTATCCATTGGAAGCTGCGATGAGGCGTTCCTGCAGTGCTTTCATGCCGCTCAGGGCTGAGTCAGCAACATCAGTTGCATCGCTGCCGCTGAGAATGGACTGCCGCAGAGATTCAAGTCCATCAACCGCTTTCATGGCTCGTGCGGTGCTTTCGTTCTCGGCGATCAGCCGGTCCTGAACGGCAGCGATCTGCTCGACAGCCTGCATGGCATCAATTGCGGCAACACCTTCGGAGGAGATGGTGTTTCGCAGTGCCTGAATGTCAGCGATGTTCCTTCGCAGGTTCTCGATACTGCTGGCCTGCTGATCCAGTGCGGACAGCAGGTCATTGGTTTGAGCCGCAGCGGCTCCGCTTTTCACAAGCTTACTCATGCTGCGGTCGGACTGGTCGAGTCTGGCCTGGATATTCTGGAGCCGTCCCTGCAGAGGTCCGACCATTAGAATCTGCATCCCGAAAAAGACCACTGCCAGTCCCGCGAGCAGCGAAACTCCGATCAGCGTACGAGGATTCATGATGCTGTCTTCCGAAAAACTAATTCAGGGGGGAAACTCGGAGCAAACGCAACTGCATCGATTGTGCAGACAACGCGGTGCGTTGTCCTGGGAATCTGCGTTTCAGCGTTCCGGCAGGTGTGCTGTTGAGTTATCGCCAGGCAACTGCAGCAGAATTTGCCGGAATATGGCGGAGTGGCGGAAATTGCCGAATCGCTGTGTCAAACGGTAGCGAAGCTGCCGGTGCTCACGATTTGTCCGAAACAAGTTCTTCACGGTCGTGAATAATTGTGCAACATGTGCTCATGAAATGCGCATGGTGTACAGGTTGCACAGGTGTTTGCCGTTCAGTCTTCATCCAGGTCAGCAAAGGGCAGTTGTGGCTCCGAGCGTTCAGCCAGTCCCTGGTGGAAATGCCGTCGGCAGACGGATACGTAGCTTTCATTGCCCCCGATCTGAATCTGTTCGCCGGCTCTGACCGGTCTGCCACTGGCAT
>SXXK01000477.1 GCA_005791255.1 Planctomyces sp. | reverse complement strand
GCTATGGATCGCAAAGTTGATATCAAGGGTGGCGAAACCATCGCCGCCAAACTGGACTGAACGTCAGCCATCCTGACAGCTACCACATTTCTGCCGGATCCGCAGCAAAAAAAAGCCCGGGAGATCTCCCTCCCGGGCCTCTTTCATCTTTGGTCTCAAACCAGACACTCAGGACTGGACCACTGCAGCCGGATTGATCAGCCCCCACAAAGCCTCATCAATCAGCCGCTGCTCAATCATCTGCTCGGACGGAACACCCGAAACATCTGTCGGAGTCACTCGCACTACGGGTTCAACCGGAGCAGTCTCGATCTGCTCGTGCGGGACACCCACAGCCTGTGCTGCTGTCGATCGTGCCACCGGACGCTCCGTCCGCTGCGGCAATGCCGCCAGCAGTGTCTGCTGCGGCAGAGATTCCAGGGGCTTCGCCACCGGCTTCTCTGCATCGGTCACACGGATCACAAATGTCCCCGCATTGCTCCAGCCACCCGATGCCCCCATCGAATTGAAGGCCCGCGCCCACCAGCGGTAGGTGCTGTTCTTCAGAGCCATGTTGTCGGGCAAGGTGTAGAACGCCTGAGTCCCCTCGGGGTTCACACCGAATGAAGACACCTGCAGGACTATGTTTTCGTTCCGCTCGAGGTCCCGAATCAGGACTTCATATCGGAAGCTGGCCTTGTCGTGAGTCCAGTTGAACAGCGGAGTGTTGTCGTTCAGAGTACCTGCTGGCCCCAGCAGGGTCGGAGTCACCGGATCCGGAACGTCAATCCGAATGCGGTAATCACTGCTCCAGTTGCTGTAGTCGCCAGAGACGTTATAGGCTCGTACACGAGCTACATAGCTCTGCTCCTTCAGACGCTTGTCGAACGGAATTGTGAAGGACTTCTGAGTCAGGCCGAATTGATTGATGTAGATCGACAACTGGCTGGTTCGAGGGTTCACTTCGTAGAGCAGGAACTGATAGAAAGGAGCATCCACACCCATTCGCCAGGTAAAGGTCGGGTTGGCGTTATCCACCGAACCCGCAGGATTAATCGCCGGACCGGTGATCACGGGTATCTGCGGAGTCGGCTCGTCGATCGTGAATGTGTAGACGTTGCTCCACTCTCCCACCTCGTTGGCCGAATTGATCGCCCGCACCCAGCAGCGGTAGAAGCCCTGAGTCAGATTGGCCAGGGATGTGAACGTCGTGTCTTTGATGTCGCTGCGACGAATAATCTGCAGCTGACCAGTCGTCACGTTGTTCGCCCACAGCTCGTAGCGCACCGCACGAATCGCCGATGTCCACCGGAATGTCGGATTCAAAGTCGTGATCAGGGTCGACTTGTCAGGGTTCACCGGGCCCTCGATTGTGACTTTCCCCGGAGGCAATACGTCCACAGTGAATGTCAGCGGGGCACTCCACTTGCCGGCCACGTTGTTGCCATTCACCCCGCGCAGCCAGGCTGTATACACGCCCTGATCAAAGAACGGCGGATCATAGAAATTGTCTGTTCCGGGAATGTCGGTCTTCCGCAGAATCTGAGTCTTCCCGGTGGTCTTGTTGTTGACCCACAGATCGTAGTAGGCCGCACTCTCAATCAGATCCCAGGTGAAACGCGGATTCTGGCTGGTCGTAATGACGTTCGGAGACTTCAACACCGGAGCACCCGGGATCGGCGCTTTGATGGTGAATTCAACACGCCGACTCCAGCTGCTGAATTCTCCGATCGCATTGCCCGCTCGCACCTCAGCCGTGTAATTGCCGTCTGGGATAGGCACAAAGTGAATGTACGTGGTGCCGATGTAATTTGTCTTGTAGATCACCCGTTCGCCGGTGTCCACGTTCATCACCAGCAGCTCATAAGAGCCGGCATTCGCCGGCTTCGTCCACTCAAACACCGGCAGAGACAACCCGATTTCGCCAATCGGACGCAGAATACTGGGAGTTCCCGGTGAAGGAATGTCGACCGAGAACGTGACGTAGTTGCTCCACTCAGACTTCAGGCCACCAGTCGTTACTGCTCGAACTCGTGCCTGAAAGTCACCCTCCGCGAATTGCGTCAGTGCCTGATGCAGGGTCGCCACCTCTGTGGCCGTGTAATAACGCTGCACGTTTCTCGTCAGATCGTCAACTTCCAGTTCGTACGACGCTGCGTTGGATGCCACAGTCCAGATGAAACTTGGCAGCGGTTCACTGACCACTCCCGTCGGTGCCACCATCGTCGGAATCGACGGCAGAGGGTTGAAACTGCCAGTCAGACTGTACTCGCCAACCGCACCCGGCTCATCGATCGATGTCACTTCCAGATAATAAAGCCCACGCTGCACCGTCGTACTCAGCGATGCATTCAGACTGGCTGAAGGGTCATCCTCAACAAGAAGTGTTCCGGAATTTGAATAAAGCCGCAGAATCGGGTCCAGATTCGTTCCCGGATTCAAATTCAAACCCGGATAGAAACGGTTCACATCCAGCGTCGTCAGATTGATTGTCAACGGACCAGCGTCCGCCTCAATCAGGAAAAAGTCACTGTCGCTGTTCGTCTCGAGCAGGCCGTCCACACGAACCACACCGTTCGTCGCCGGGATCGAAACAGAAGCGGCCGCTGTGGAAGCAAAATCGTCCTGTCGGAAACGGAATGTCTGGTTACCCGGCCGAGTCATTACGGCCATGTCGTCCTGGATCCCGCCCACTCCGAAGCTTGGACCTATATCCCACACGTCACGCAGGCCGGCGTAAGGAGTCCCCATGATGGGGCCCAGACGGTTGTTTCCCGACCGATAGTCGTTCGTACTGCTGTCAGTGCTTTGATGGAACAGGCCCAGTGCATGACCGCACTCGTGAGAACCCGCGACGGCCAAATTCTTCGGCCACGGATCGATCGCCGAAAATACGAAAACACTGTTCGATGCACCCGAGGAAAACGAGTTCACAAACGCCAGACCGTAAGCACCCGAGTTGCTCCAGCCACCGTCACCGCCAATCACCACCCGCAATGCCTCAAAATCGTTGATGGACGCAGGCTCCACCGTCGTGACGTTGACGTTGAACGGTGCAAAGTCCTCCGACATGCGGTACCAGATTTCCTCAATCCGACGCAATTCCTCCGTATTGTAGTCCGTCGCATCGTTGTCTACGGTGAAGGCCGGAGTGGTGAACGAATTCCCACCGTTCCAGTTGGAACTTTCCACGTGCCCGTCAAAATCCAGGTAAATGTTCACAGGTGCATTTGGCAAACTGTTCAGCACAGGAACCACCAGAGCAGGCACAATTCGCTGCTCCAGAACGTCCACGGCCGAAGCACGACGCACCACTGCACGACGGCGCTGCGCAGCCGCCGAAAAAATCGTACGAAATACGTGCCGGACGCCAGAATTTGATCCCATCGTTCAGTCCCGACAAACGTCACTGAAGAAAATCACAACCGGGCCGATGTCGTCCGCCCGCCAAACCCTGTCCACCACAACACGCCCGCAAACCACGGCTTCAGCCGCGCCGAGGCGCAACCAAACCAGATGCAGACGCACTCCCTGTTACTATCGGACGCAAATGCCTCCGAAAAACCAACAGAAGATTTCCACGAGACCGGATTGTCCAATCTGTTCCCGGATTCCTGGCAATCTGTACGGTCAGAAAAACGAGAGAATATGGGAAACTCAGGCTGCATGCTCCTGTTTTTTCGAAAAAAACAGCACCGAACCCTGTGCCACGCAGGGATTCCTCATACCACCGACACCATTTCACGCCCCCGGCCGTCGCCCGCGAAACGTTTTTTGAAATAATCCGACGTCGCTTCTCATCTGAGTTACATCGCAGGAGGTTTGGCTGATTTGACAACGGTTGGTCCACAACCCTCTGATGATCAAAATGCTCCGATCGGCTCACCACCGCCGGATGCACCAGACCCCCGCGCCGAAGTCGAAGCAGCCTGCCTGCAGCTCCAGAAAACACTCAAACTGTTCCTCCTCGGACTGCTCAGACAGCCTCAACTCGCAGAAGATGCCTATCAGAGAACTTTTGTACAGGCAATTCAGGCCGCTCAGGCCGTCCGACTGCCAACCCTCAAAGGCTGGCTGTTCCGAATCGCCCTCAATGAAGCTCGAGGAATCCTCCGCGAACAAAAACGGCTGAACTCTCCGCTCCCAAACAGCGGTGAGGGCTCAGTCAGCCCCGAACTCCTCAGCACACACTCCGGCCTCTCCGGAACTGCTGAACCTGAACCACAACAACTCCTGCTCCGTGAAGAAGTCCGACAGGCCGTCCGAGAATCGCTCAAAAGCCTGCCGGCAGATCAGCAGCAGGTCATTCATCGCCGTATCTATGAAGGAAAAACGTTCGCCGAAATTGCTGCAGACATGAATCTGCCACTCGGCACCGTGCTCACATGGATGCGGCGTGGTCTTCTCAGACTTCGCGAAGACCGAAAACTCAAACAGTTCCTTGACGAATAACCACACACAATTCCTTCTGATGACCAGCGGAATTGACATGCCGTACAACCCGACCACATCCTCAGACCTGTCCTGGCTGCTGGCCCGCTGCGCCCTCGGGGAACTCTCCCCTGAACAGCAGGAACACCTTGAAGATCGGCTGCTGCACGACGAACAGCTCTGCCTGGAGCTGGCCGGCACTGTCGAACTCCTGCAGACGCTCCGACAGACTCCTGCGACGCAGACGCCCGCTTCCAGCCATCCGCTGTCAGCCACCACGCCCCGCCGGCGAAATGCTCGCACCCGGACACTCTCAGCCACCGCGGCGCTCGCTGCACTCGCTGCACTCGCACTGCTGCTCACCGCACCCGGCTCCGGTCACCCCGAAAACCTCGGCGATGCCGTCACCCTGTCCTCGCTGCTGCAGTCCGAAAACCACGAACAACGCTCAAATGACAGCGACTCGTGGACCTCCGAGACCGATCTGCCGGAACCACCGGACTGGCTGCTCACCGCACTTGACCTCGATGAACAGACCTCCGAGAACGCTGCCCCCGCTGTTGATGATGACGACGAAGCCCTGTTCTGAACCTGTCCAAGGTACCCGGTCCCCAGCATGCTGTACTCACCATTCCTGATCACACTCACCCTGCTCACACTGCTGACCGCCTCTGTCCGGGCCCAGCAGTCGGGCCCCGTCGTGACCACCCCGCAGCGACCACCAGTCACCGAACAGGACCGCACCGAAGCTCAGAAGTTTGTCGCTGAGCATCACCCCGAACTGGCCAGCCTGCTCAGCCAGCTGCAGAAATCACGGCCTGCGGAATTCGAACGAGCCCTCCGGGAGCTGGTGCCGCAGACTCAGGCCATCCAGCGTTCCAAAGAACGCAGCCCCGCTCGCTACGAATCTCAATTGGCCGCATGGAAAGTCGATTCCCAGATCCGCGTGCTGATGGCCCGCTGGTCCCGCAAACAGGACCCCGAAACCGAAACCAAAGTTCGTGAACTGATCGCCCATCGACAGCAGCTGCGACGGGAACAGACTCAGGCCGAAAAACAACGGCTCACAGAGCAGCTGCAGAAAATCGACGAACAACTGCAGAATCTTGACCAGCCGGAAACCCAGCGAATCCAGGCCGAATGGGAACAGCTCTCACGCAGAGCCACCACAGTGGCCAAACAGACTGCCAAACAGAAAACCACACCGACCACCACCAAATCGCCCACCGCAAAACAGAACTCGACTAAGGATCCCGCAGCAGCAGCACAGCCCTGACCGGGCCTGGCTCTGATGCCACTGCCGTTCGCAGCCGTCGTCCGCCGCGAACAGCAGTTTCCAATCACGGACGACAGCCCACTGACATATGCGGCAGCCGGTTGCGGCAGCCTGAAAATTCAGTCTGAGACTGAGGTCACTCATGCAATTCCACAAGTCCTTCGCACCGCTCGCCACCCTGTTCACCACCCTGCTGGCAGCCGTCACCACACCGCTGCCTGCCGATGAACCCGCGGCACCCGTCACGGCGTCGGCTGCTCAGCGGTTCGCCGCCGCCGATGTCGCGGAAGTCCCGGACTTCCAAAAACACATCGTCCCGCTGCTCGGAAAACTCGGCTGCAACGGTCGCGCCTGCCATGGATCATTCCAGGGTCGCGGCGGATTTCGGCTGTCCCTGTTCGGATACGACTTCGCCACCGATCACGACGAGCTTTACGGTCGTGTCGACACAGAAACGGCTGCTCAAAGCCTGATCCTGCAGAAGGGTCTGATGGAAATCCAGCACGAAGGTGGTCAGCGGCTGAAACCCGGCAGCTGGGAACATCACCTGATGCTGCGCTGGGTGCAGGCCGGAGCTCCCCCTCGCGTCCCCGACCCGCCCGCACTGCTCAAACTTGAAGTCACACCAGCGGAAATCCTGTTCACCGCCACAGGACAGCAGCAGCCGCTGACTGCCATTGCCGTCTGGTCCAACGGTGTCCGTGAAGACGTCACCGCGCTGTGCCGGTTCCAGACCAATGACGACCAGATCGCTGATATCACTCAGCATGGACTCGTGACTGCCGCCGAACCTGGGGACACACACGTCGTCGCCTTCTACGACAGCGCCGTCGTCCCGGTCCCGGTGATCCGCCCGGTCACGCCGCAGTACGGCGATCAGTATCCGCAGGTCGCAGCCCCCACAAAGATTGACGAACTGGTGGTGCAAAAACTGCGAAAGATCGGAGTCGTCCAGTCCGAGACCTGCACGGACGCTGAATTCCTGCGCCGCGCCAGCCTCGATGTCACCGGCACCCTGCCAACCCCCGCGGAAATCCGCGAATTCCTCGCTGACCAGTCCCCGGACAAACGCGCTCGCAAGATCGACCAGCTGCTCGAACGTCCCGGCTACGTCGCCTGGTGGACCACAAAAATCTGTGACATCACCGGCAACAGCGACGACAAACTGAACAACGTCACCCCGGTACAGGCCGAAGCCTCAAAGCAGTGGTACGAATGGGTGGAAAAACGCGTCCGCGAAAACATGCCCTGGGACCGCATCGTTGAGGGCATCGTCATGGCCAACAGCCGTAACCCGGGTGAAACCTATCAGCAGTACTGTGAAAACGTTTCGAAGCTCTACCACAAGGATGGCCCCGGGGCATCCGGGTATGCCGAGCGTCAGGGTCTGGCACATTTCTGGGCCCGCCAGAACTTCCAGACGTCGGAAGATCGAGTCATAGCGTTTGCGTACACGTTTCTCGGCACCCGCATCCAGTGTGCTCAGTGCCACAAACATCCGTTCGACCAGTGGACACAGGATGACTTCAAACAGTTTGAGGGCTTCTTCAAAGCCACGGTCGGTCGCCAGAACGCTCGGCCGGACGCCAAAGCCGACTATGAAAAAATGCTGGCTGAACTTTCAGGGACGGAGGGCCTGAAGGGCAATGACCTGCGGCGAGTCCTGGCGGAGCAGCTGGCAAAGGGCGCCACCGTGCCACTGGGCGAAGTCTACACCACCAAAGTGCAGGCCCGTGCGGCAGCTCGCAATCGCCCGGCTCCGGCCGCACAGCGACGCGGCAATGGACCGGCACCGACCACCGCCAAAATCCTCGCCGGACCTGTTGTTGATCTCACAGCATTCGAAGATGCCCGCCAGCCACTGATGGACTGGCTGCGGTCACCGGAAAATCCACTGTTCGCTAAAGCCTTCGTCAACCGCGTCTGGGCGTCCTACTTCAATGTGGGTATCGTGCAGCCTGCCGACGACCTGAACCTGGCAAATCCGCCGGTCAACGCCCCGCTGCTGGATTACCTCGCCAAAGGCTTCATCGAACATCAGTTCGACATGAAGTGGCTGCATCGCGAAATTCTCAACAGCCGAACGTATCAGCTCAGCTGGATCCCGAATTCCACCAATCGGCAGGATGAACGCAACTTCAGTCGCGCTGTACCGCGACGGCTGCCGGCGGAAATTGCCTGGGACATCATGATGCAGGCATCACTCAGCACCGAAAAGAATTCCGAATTCGTCACCGCGCTGGACAAACGAGCTCTTTCGATCCCGGGATCCGGGCTGCGGCAGCGAAATCGCAATCCCGCAGACTACGCATTGACGGTCTTCGGACGTTCGATTCGCGAAAGCAACTGCGATTGCGATCGCTCAGATGAACCCAGCCTGCTGCAGACCATCTTCGTGCAGAACGATGGCCAGGTGCTGTCGATGCTGGATGCACAGGACGGCTGGCTGGCCGAAACCTGCAAACAAAACGGCCTGCAGTTCACTCGCAAAAGCAGTGATGACGCTGCTGCCGCTCAGCAGGCTCGAGCCCGCACGCAGCTGAAGACGCGATTCAAAGAACAGCTCAAAAAGCTGGAAGACCAGCTGGCAGCCGCCGAAGAGAAGCAGTCAGCCAGACAGATCGAGTCCCTGAAAACGCAGATTCGCAAATTGCGGGACCAGGCGATTGCTCGCGGAGTCATTGAAGCGGACCCACAGCAGGACAGCCAGCCGGCCGACGCAACTGCTGCACCTGCTGCAACTGCTCCAGCACAGCTTAACACCGACACCATCATCACAGATGCCTGGCTCAGGACTTTGTCCCGTCTGCCCACCGACGCTGAGCTGCAGACGGCCAGGACCTGGATCTCAGAATCCAAAGACCCGGTCGAAGGGATTCGCGGAGTCCTCTGGGCACTGCTGAACACCCGCGAATTCATCGTCAACCACTAACACCCCCAAACCCGTAGCTCGGGCTTTCCAGCCCGAGCACACAACACCATACACGGCATCCCGTTTTTTTCCGGAGCACTTCAATGGCAATCTTCAAAAACTGTGACGGCACGACCCGACGTGACTTTCTGCGAGCCGGCGTGTTTGGCACCACCGGACTGACTCTCGCCAGCTACTCACAGCTGGCCGCCGCCAGTCATGTCAACCCGAATGCCAAAGGCAAAGCGGCCATCTTTGTCAATCTGAATGGTGGTCCGTCGCACATGGACACCTTCGACCTGAAGCCCGATGCTCCGTCCGAATACCGCGGCGAATTCAATCCGATCCAGACGTGTCTGTCGGGAGTCGCGATATCCGAGCATTTGCCGAAGCTGGCGGCCTGCATGGACAAATTCACGCTGCTCCGCGGAGTGTCGCACTCGGTGGCCGCCCACGAGCTGGGTACAAAATACGTCAACACCGGCAACCGTCCGCTGCCTTCTCTGGAATTCCCTGGTTATGGCGCAGTGATTACGAAGGAGCGACCTGGGCATGAAGAGCTGCCGTCGTTCGTGGCCATTCCGAACAGTTCGCAGCGGCCTGGATATCTGGGCGTCAAGTATGCTCCGATGAACACCACCTCCACACCGGTGGTGGGTCAGGCGTATCGAGTCCGCGGGATCACGATGGCCGGCGGTTTGACGGTTGAGGACCTGGAACGTCGCCGCGGCCTGCTGACTCAGATTGACCGCACTTTCAGTGACGTTGAGAAGGACAGTCAGCTGCTGGACGGCATGGATGAATTTGGCCGTCAGGCTCACACCGTGATTTCCTCCACGAAGGCTCGCGAGGCATTTGATATTTCGAAGGAGTCCCCTGAGTTTTCCAAAGCATTTGGTGCTACTCCGCTGGGTGCCAGCTGTCTGCTGGCACTGCGACTGGTGGAATCGGGAGTTCGTTTTGTGACGGTCAGCAATGGTGGCTGGGACACACACAACGACAACTGGACGGCCCTGAAGACTCGTCAGCTGCCACCGCTGGATGAAGCCTTGTCAGCGTTGTTCACTGGACTGGCTGCTCGCGGCCTGCTGGATTCGACTGTGGTCTACGTCACCGGGGAATTCGGACGTACACCGAAGATCAACTCCACTCGCAACGGTCGCGACCATTATCCGCGCAACATGTTCATGCTGCTGGGTGGTGGCGGGGTGCGAGGTGGTCAGGTGCTGGGTGAAAGCGACGAGACGGCATCGATGCCGAAGCACGAAGGCTATTCACCGGACGACGTGGCCGCCAGCTTCTACCATGCGATGGGCATCGATCACACGTATGAGTATCACACATCGACCGGACGTCCGGTGATGATCGTGCGTGACGGCCGAGTGATCCCGCAGCTGTTCAGCTGAGAACTAACCTAAGGCATAACCCACAGCAGCCGGCGTCACACCGCCGGCTGTTTTTTTGTTTGCCCGAGCCCCGCTGCCCTGCACCCGCGGACTCCCGTCCGCGGCTCGCCACTGTACCGCCATGGGCAGCAGGACCTGCTGATCTTATGGGTCTTATGGGTCCCATAAGACCCATAGGGCTTTCATTATCCTTCAAACGCCCCCCGCATTCGTGTTCATTCGTGTCCATTCGTGGTTCAAAACCACCCCTGCATTCGTGTCCATTCGTGGTTCAAAACGCCCCCGCATTCGTGTCCATTCGTGGTTCAAACCACCCACCGCATTCGTGTCCATTCGTGGTTCAAACCACCCACGCATTCGTGTCCATTCGTGGTTCAAACCACCCACGCATTCGTGTCCATTCGTGGTTCAAACCACCCCCGCATTC
>SXXK01000476.1 GCA_005791255.1 Planctomyces sp. | reverse complement strand
GCTGTTCAGGTGATGTTGTTGTATCCCAGGTCGTTGCAGGTCAGGGCACGCCTTATGGGGGGCAGCAGGTTATCTGCCGCGCAGCGTCATCAGCCACGACAGCAGGTCTGACATTTCCTGCGCCGTCAAATGAGCTGCCATGCCCGACGGCATCAGACTCTTCACTTCTGTGCGACGTTCCTCAATTTCAGCTGTCCTGAGCGGGACGCGATGACCTTCTGCCGTAAGCAGATCCAGAGCATCAGGCGATTCCTGCAGCACTACGCCGGTGAGGATTGTCCCGGCTGTGGTGACTATGACCTGAGTTTTCCAGCGGTCAGAGATCTCACGGTCCGGATCCGTAATCGATTCAAACAGACGCTCCGGGCCCGAAGTGCGACCCACCTCGGTCAGATCCGGTCCATTCGGACTGCCGACACCGCCGGCCTGATGACACTTTGAACACTGCAGTCGCCTCTGATCGAAAAACAACGCCCGACCGCGTTCCGCATCGCCGTCAAGCCGAGCAACATCTGCATATACAGCTCCCGGACCCAGCCTGCGTACCCGCTGATCACTCGGCAGAAAACCCTCGAACAAGCTGCTGACAACAGCGTTTTCACTGCGGGCGAGTGTCAGTGCGAGGGTCATCATCTGCTCCGGAGCAGCCACCTTGGATGTCGTTCCGTCCGCTGCGGGGTGACTGCGCCACAGCGTCGCTGCCACCGCTAACGCCTGCTCTGTTGTGATCGCTGCGAGGTCCGGGAGCTCAGGCTGAGCTGCATCCTGCGGACTTTGAACTGCTGCAGGCGTTTCACCAGCAGCACTGCGAATCCAGCGAGTCAGCAGATCGGCGCCGGCAAAATCGACTTCCCGCGATCCAATATGAGGCATTCGTCCGACGGAACTGGAACCGACTCGGTAAAGCAGCACGCTCTGGTGCGGACTGCCGCGTACGAGCAGTCCCGGCTGGCTGATTCCAAATGTGCCCTTCTGCGGAACCTTGCCCCAGGCAGACATCTCTGCATCCGAGTCCCACATCCGCAACGACAGTGGGAGCCCTGTTCCGGCATTCGGCTGGTGGCAGTGCGAACAATTGGCATGCAGCCATGAACGAGCCTGCTGTTCGAGTGTTCCCTGTCCGACTTCGGCAACCGATCGCCGCACACAGCTCAGCGGATCCGCCGTTTCTCCATCCGCCGTCCGCGTCTGTACGTAGCCGTCGCGTACCAGTCGCTGCCATTCCGACTCTGCCCCGCCCGCCGCCGCCGGATGCAACTGTTCCGGCTGAAGTGCCAAAGTTGTCTCGGCCCACGGGTTGTGACATTGCAGACATTCCGTGCGGCTGTGTATTCGCCATGACACACCACCAGCTGCCGGCAGCGTTAACTGCTGGCCGGCTGCCGGAGCAAGTTCGGCATCGGTCTGCTGCGGATTCCAAACATAACTGTATGCCTGCCACTGACGGCCGTCGAAATGCAGCACCTGAGTCTCAATACGGCAGTCTGCGACACTGACTGTTTTCGCCAGTACTGCACCCGCCGGATAGTGCAGTCGGCTGTTGAACATGGCCACGCTTTCAAGCGGACGCGGGCTGTCGTAGACCGTCAGCCGGGATGAATCCGGCAAGGCCACTGCATGCTGGCTTTCGGTTCCATCCTGCCACATCGGGTGAGCGATCCGGAACGGGCGGACACCGCTGGCCCATTCATGTTTCGTTGTATCCCGAAACAATCCGGTCTCCGACAATCGCCGCGGGAAGTCCGTGGCCTGCCGTTGCTGCATTTCGAAGTCTGCATTCGGCACGAGCCGATACAAACTGGTCAGGGACTGATGACTGACCACGAGTGGCTCGCCGGCGCTGTCCGGGACAATCGCGATCACTCGCAGCTGTCCGGAGGCGATCCGCCTGTATTGGTCTGTTTCCGAGGGTAAGGACCAGATCTGACCGCTGATCCAGTCGCCGAACAGATACTGCCCCGTGAGCCATGGGAGATGCTGGCCGCGATAGACGTAGCCCCCCGTGACTGAGGCTGCTTCCGCATGTGGGAGTACCGCCCGCGGCGGCAGGATTGGAGTCGGGCCAACGGCGGCGTTTGGCTGAATCAACTCATGTCCCTCACGTACGCTCCACCCATAGTTGCCGCCGCGGACGACCTGATGGATCAGTTCCCATTTCTCCCAGCCCACATCTCCCGTGTGCACCGCACCAGTCGCACTGTCCACGGAAATCCGCCACGGATTGCGAAACCCGTAGGCCCAGACTTCCGGTCGAGCTCCGGCCAGATCCACAAAAGGGTTATCAGCGGGAATGCGATACGGCTGCTGCGAAGTGGCACCGCGCACATCAATCCGCAGAATCGAACTCAGCAGGTCAGAAATATTCTGCCCCGTCTGCAGTTCGTCCGGGGGACTGGGGGCTGTTGCATCACCCGTTGAGATGAGCAGGCAGCCGGACTGATCAAACGCCAGATCGCACCCATTGTGACCACCGGATAACCAGGTGAGAATCGGCAGTTCCGATTGGGGGTCAAGTCGCGGTGGATTGGCGTCTGTCACGCGAAATCTGGAGATTCGGCTGCCGTCCGGCAATGTTCCTTCGGTGCGGCCATTCAGAATCAAACACACGTAGACAAATCGATTGGTTGCAAAGTCCGGATCAAAGACAAAGGAATAGACCTCCTTGACGCCGGTACTGCGAGACGCATCAAAGGAGCTGACTTCGGCTGGCAGATCTATGGCCAGGTCCGCCTGAAGCACAGATTCGTCGTCCGGGAAACTGTAGATTCGCCCTTTCAGCTCACATACAAAATACCGTTGCAGCGCCGGTTGCCAGCGGACCTGCATGGGATCGCGAAACTTCAGATTGCTGAAGGCCGGAATCAGCGAGAGGGGCAGTGGGGAGTCAGGAACGCCTTGAAATCGCGATGATACCCACGGCGCACGGCCGGTCGGTACCGCCGCAGCGGGTTCCTGAGCAAAGGCAGATCCGGCGGGAGAACAGCACAAGACCATCGCCACGAGGGAGACCAGCGTGGAAACTGATCCGGGCTGACGATCGCGTGCCGTGCACATCCTGCTGAATACTTCCGTCAACATACCGCTTTCTCCTGATGTCCGCCAAGACTCGCAGTGTTCGAGAGCGGCACGAATTGAGCTTTTTACCTGGTCCTGGCGAGCGGGCCAGACGCCGCAGCCAGTCCGATACCCGATGGTCAATCTACCGGGGGCCCTGCCGCAGCAGCGATTCCAGTTCCGCAACCTGTGTGTGCAGCGCGTCCAGTGATCGTTTCAACAGATCCGGCTGACTTGTGACAGACTGCCCCAGTACCTCCTGCAGAGTCCTGATCCGCCCTGTCACAACGCCCTTCTCAATACCCTTCCCAGACCCTGTTCAAGGCCTTTTTCAAGTCCCTGCTCAAACAATGCTTCAAGGCAGTTGGGCATCTTCTGCACCGACTCCGGCCGCTGGCCGGCCCTGAAAGCCCGCTGAAGCCATTCGAGATTCTTACCGTCGGACACCGAATACAGATCTATAATAATATCGTTCAGTGCCTCCATCCGGGAGTGGTTTTTTTCCCGGTCCTGCAGAAGTTCAAAAATCGCCACCACCGAAAATGTTTCTTTTGCCGGGTGAATGGAATTCACATCAATTTCCGGAGTCACAGTGAGGTTCCAATCGGGAGATTTTTCTTCCGGATTCGCGATTTACACCGTCGCCAATTGCTTCCAGGCAGAATTTCGGCGAGAATTCCTGACCCATCACAGCAGTCTCCGAATTCCCGGTTATGTCTCCACTTATAGAACTTGTGGGTATCACAAAAGACTACGGGGCCTTTCGTGCGCTGTGCGATGTGCACCTGCAGATTCTCCCTGGCTGCACGGGCCTGCTGGGACCCAACGGTGCCGGGAAAAGCACGCTGATCAAGGTCCTGCTGGGGCTGGTGCGCTGCAACGTCGGACATGGGCATGTCCTCGGGATTCCGCTGGGGACACAGGCCACCACGATTCGCGGTCGAGTCGGCTATATGCCGGAAGATGACTGCTACATTCACGGACTGTCCGGCATTGAAACAATGCAGCTTGCGGCACGGCTGACTGGCATGCAGTCGACCGAGGCGATTCGCCGCAGCCATGAAATTCTGGACTTTTGCGGGGCGGGGCAGGAACGCTATCGGTCCGTCGAAACCTACTCCACCGGGATGCGTCAGAAACTGCGTTTTGCCATGGCCATCGTGCACGACCCTGAACTGCTGATTCTGGATGAACCCACCAGCGGGCTGGATCCCGAGGAACGAACGTCGATGCTGAACCGCATCCGCATACTGGCTCGTGATTTCGGCAAAACCATTCTCCTGTGCACCCACATTCTGCCCGATGTCCAGTCGGTCTGCAG
>SXXK01000475.1 GCA_005791255.1 Planctomyces sp. | reverse complement strand
GGAAGGCATCAACAAGGGTGTTGCCAACAGCATCCTCGTCAAAGTCAACCAGATCGGTACTCTCACCGAAACCATTCAGGCTGTGCAGTTGGCCTATCAGAACGGCTACACGGCAGTCATGAGCCATCGGTCGGGCGAGACGGAAGACACGACGATTGCCGACCTCGCTGTGGCTCTGCGAACCGGCCAGATCAAGACTGGTTCAGCCAGCCGCACCGATCGAATTGCCAAGTACAACCAGTTGCTGCGAATTGAAGAAATGCTGGGTGATACCGCCGTTTACGGGGGCACGATCCGCTGATTCCGGTCAGCATCGGCCCGAAAAAGTCCGATGCTGCAGAATCCCGATCAGAGCGAACAGCAGACCTCCGACGAACCCGCCAGGGTTCGTCCGGGGGTCGCTTCGTTTTTGGCGTCGCTGGCATTCTGGCTGGTACTGTTTACGGCCGCTGCAGGTTACGCCCTCGCAGCGCTCAGCCCCGGCTATCTGCGCTGGCAGACCGCCCTGCACGAACAGCGCAACAATGCGCTGGAACTGGACCGACTGGCGGCTGAGATTCGTCAGCTGGACGGCCTGGTGGCCGCCATGCAGGCGGACCCCGAGCTGGCCGCAGCCCTGTCAGCGGCTCGCAGCGGCACTGCCAACCCCGATCTGGCCCGGCTGACCGCCGCGCTCCGCCCCGGGCCCGTGGATGCCATCCGGCCGGCAGGAACAACCCGGCAACCGGACAGAACACCCTGGGAAACACTGCTGCGTCAGGCAGCGGCTGCCGGGCCATTCAGAACCCGACTGATGTGGGGCTCCGCAACACTCACACTCCTTGCTTTCACATTTCTGAACGACGCTGGCGGAGCGATTCTGGCGAGCCTGTTTTTCGGGGCAGTCGGCATGTTTGTCGGAGTTTTTCGGCGGTACGTCCCTCCGGTCAAAGAACGCCAGCCGGAACCCCCGGAGAAGGTCTCGGTCCCACCGCTGACATTGTTCTGCGAAACCGCAGCCACCCCGGCGCTCAGCAGCGACCTGGCTGACGCGAAGCCGCAAAGCCGCGAAGCTAACGACACTGTCCCAACTGACAACTGACAACTCATCCTCCCCTCGCCCCCGGAACGGGGGAGAGGGGTCGGGGGTGAGGGGGCAAGTCCCCCTGCAATCTGATTCCAAACCACCACGCTTACCCCTGCAGTGCTCAGCTGTGCAATGCCTCACGCGAAGACGCGAAGCCGCGAAGGAATCGCACTGGCCCAACTGAGAATCATTCGCCGACCGCTGGCCTTCTGCCTGGGGCATTTGAGCAGCCTTGCTCGCGGGCGGGCGAGGCTCCTGCCGAGCCCCCTGAGTGCTCAAATGACGTGCGGCTCAGCAGGAGCTTCGCCCTCCCGACGCTTTCTGCAAAGCCGGCATGACAGCACCAGCGACTGGCGTCATGCGGCACCTTTTCGCGAGGTGCGCGAGGCGTACCCGCTCCCTCACGGTCGCGGCTCCGGCACGGGAGGGAACGTAAGTCTTCGCACTCACTCAAACACTCACCCACCTGTCGGCAGCCCCTGCAGCAGCGATTCCGTCAGCAGTGACGAACCAAAGAACAGATCGGAGGCCGTGAGACTGCTCGGCGACTGCACTGGCAGCAGCGGCGGGCGACTGACCGCGCGACTGCCCGCAAACACCGCGGCGGCGCTGCGAAGTCCGACAGGGGGCGGTGGCCCGAACTGCGGTCGTGCCGTGGTCGGGACAGCCTGCCGCGGCAACGGACCCTTGAAACCACCGGGCACTGCCGACGGCGTAACGGCTGGCTGCCACACCGTTGCCGGAACCGTAAACGGGTCCACAATCCCCGTGGCATTCAGGTTGCCCGCAGGCAGCGCGAAGGACTGACTGGGAGCCTGACTGCCGGTAATGCGAGTCGTTCCCGCGTCATACTGATAAACCCGATCCGTGCCCGAGTCCACAATCCACAGATGGTTCAAGTTGTTGGGATCCAGAGCAATACCGGTGGGCGTCGCGGCGGTAACAGTCAGACTCCAGCTGCCCTCCAGCAGACCTGCCATGGAGTATCGGAAAACACGGTCCGTGGCCAGCGTGTCGTCAACAGCCCAGATGTGCACCCCGTCAGTCACCATATCCGTGACATTCAGATTGCCTGTATTCAGAGCGAAACTGGAGGTGACGTTGATGCGACCGACCCGCGCTGCGGCTCCGCCCGTGAATTTGTAAATCCGATCGGTCGTCGGATCCGCCAGCCACAGGTCATTGCCCCAGACCGCAATTCCCTCCGGCTTGCCCACCTTCTGCGGTGTCCACGTTCCCTGCAGGACGCCTTCACGTGAATAGACGAAGATATCGCCCACAGAGTCGATCACCCAGAACAGAGTTCCCGTTGTGTTCGTGGCGACTCCGCGGGAGCGTGTGTTGCGGGAGTTGAGTGGAGTGCTGGTGATGGGAGTTCCATCGGCGGCATAATGGAAACTGGATGCCGCTGTGCCATCCACTACAAAGAACTTTGGTACCAGCAGCGGCGGTGCCACTGTGATGCTGACTGTGGCCGCCACGGAATTCAGCAGCCCGTCTGAAGCCGCATAGCTGAAACTGTCCGCACCGCTGTAGTTGAAAGCCGGGGCGTAGGTGAAGGAGCCATTCGCATT
>SXXK01000052.1 GCA_005791255.1 Planctomyces sp. | reverse complement strand
TCGGAACCTTGTAAGGGTTCTCTGCTGTGATCTTTTCGTACATGTGAAAGAGGTTGCCGTACTTCTTTCGTACGACGTCTTCTCCATCACGAGCGATTGCGTCGCGGAAGTCGAGGAAGACAGCGAGCCCCGATTCACCGACACCGTAACCGGCGTCAGTGCGTTCCTTGGCGGCACGCGATGAGATGTCGCGCGGTGCAAGGTTGCCGAAGGACGGATATCGGCGCTCGAGGTAGTAATCCCTCTCGTCATCAGGGATTTGTCCCGGCGGGCGATGGTCAGCTTTGTTCTTTGGCACCCAAACTCGCCCGTCGTTGCGCAAGCTCTCGCTCATCAGCGTAAGTTTGGACTGGTAGTCCCCACTGACGGGGATGCACGTGGGGTGAATCTGAGTGTAACAGGGGTTGGCGAAGTAGGCGCCACGTCGGTGGCACCGCCATGTGGCTGTCACGTTGCAGCCCTTGGCGTTGGTGGAGAGGTAGTAAACATTTCCGTAACCGCCTGTGCAGAGCACAACAGCGTCAGCGGTGTGAACCTCAAGCTTTCCGTTTTCCAGATTGCGAACGACGATACCGCGAGCGGCGCCGTTGGAGACGATCAGTTCGAGCATTTCACGGCGAGCAAACATTTTCACTCGACCCGTTGACACCTGCCGCATCAGGGCCTGGTAGGCCCCCAGCAGCAGTTGCTGTCCGGTTTGTCCGCGACAGTAGAATGTGCGGGACAACTGGGCACCGCCAAACGAGCGGTTGGCGAGCGTTCCGCCATACTCTCGGGCGAACGGGACTCCCTGAGCCACGCACTGATCGATGATGTTGTTGGCAACCTGAGCCAGGCGATAGACATTGGCTTCGCGAGCCCGGTAGTCGCCACCCTTGATGGTGTCGTAGAAAAGTCGCCAGATGCTGTCGCCATCGTTGGGGTAGTTTTTCGCGGCGTTGATACCACCCTGGGCCGCAATGGAATGGGCACGTCGCGGACTGTCCTGGAAACAAAAGGCCTTGACGCTGTAGCCCAGTTCCCCGAGGGATGCAGCAGCCGAACCTCCGGCGAGACCAGTTCCGACCACGATCACGCTGTACTTGCGTTTGTTGGCCGGGTTGACCAGTTTCAGATTGAAGCGGTGTTTATCCCACTTCTGTTCCAAAGGCCCCGCAGGGACTCGCGAGTTCAGTGTATCACTTGCGACGCGGAACATCGGAATTCCTCAGACTGTGCTAATGGTGGTGAAGAAAGCGCCCGGTGTGGCCTGGGAGTGGGCTGATCTACGAATTCCTGACGGCCATGGCCCAGACAACCACACTGATGAACCCGCCGGCAATCGCCCATGCCAGCAGGAAACCGCTCCAGCGGAAAATGAAATTCCAGTTTCGATGATGAAGTCCGAAAGTCTGCAGCGCGCTGCGGATCCCATGGCTGAGATGGATTCCGAGAGCGATAATGCAGACGATATAGAGGACGGCGTGGGCGGGGTGCTGCAGGACAGCTTTGACTGCCTGGAAGGAATTGGTGGCTTCACCGGAGGCATCAAGTGCGGCCGAGTAGTCGACCCCCAGACCTTTTTTCAGCTTCATGTCAAGGATGTGTGACACGAGGAAAATGAAAATCAAAACTCCGGTAACCATCATCCAGCTGGATGCCCCGCCGGACGGCAGAACGAACAGCCCCTGTTTTGTCTGTTTCATGGCGTAGGCACTGCCGCGAGCCGTACGGTTCATGGCTGCTGTTGAGACTGCGAGGCCGATGTGCAGTGCGAACATGGCAAACAGGCCCACTTCGGCAATGCCGAGGATTGGTCCGAGGCTGTGCAGTTTGGCTGCGTAGGCGTTGAAGACGTCTTCGCCGGCATACAGCTGCAGGTTCCCGGCGAGGTGAACGACCAGGAAGCCGACCAGTGAGAGGCCGGATGTCGCCATGAGCAGCTTCTGTCCTACGGATGAGGACAGAGCCCTGATCACCGGGGCAATGCCCGGGACGAGTGCCAGAAAGTAGGCCGGCAGGCCCAGAATTCGAAGCAGAGCGTTCAACTTACGCTCCTTTCGCTGAAAGACCATCAGGAGATCACTGGATCAGAGGCAGCTTACCGCAACTGCAGCAGAGCCTCTGTGGCCGAACCGCTGCAGACTTCGCAGTTTCACTGCTTCCCGGATTATAGAATGGGGGGAAGTGTCTGCAACGACCGACGGTGTGTGTCTTTCGGACGGGAGAGGCAGTGAAGTTGACAGGTGGCGAGCGGTGTTCCGGCAAATTCCGGCTGCTGGTGGCAATGCTCGCATTTTTCCACGCAGAAACGCGAAAAGTCGTTAAAGTCTGCGTTATTGGAAGGGGCTGATGGCGGGGACGGCAGCAGGGCGTTCGATCAGTTGATGGGGTTTGGGGATGCAGGTCTGAGAGTTGTTCGAGATCTGGAGTGCTGACAATGGGATCTTCGGGGCAGACAGCGGGGTATCAGCGGTGGAGTCGACTGACGTTCCTGCACTGGCGGGTGTCGGCGGAGCTGTTGCAGCGTCATCTGCCGGCAGGTCTGCAGGTTGAGACATTTGACGGGAGTGCATGGCTGGGACTGGTGCCATTTTCGATGGAAGCTGTGCGTCCGTGGTGGTCGCCACCGGTACCGGGGGTGTCATGGTTTCTGGAGACCAACGTCCGTACCTATGTGCGTTCCGGTGATGGCCGGCGAGGCGTGTGGTTTTTCAGTCTGGATGCCAACAACCGGCTGGCCGTGTTCATTGCGCGGACTTTTTGGAACCTGCCGTATTTCAACGCGTCGCTGCAATTGCGGGAAAGCGTTCCGGCGGGGGAGTCGATGCCCGGGCGATGTTTGTTTTATGACGGGCGACGTTCCGGACGTGGTGGAGTTGATTATGACATCACAGTTCGAGTTTCTCGTGAGGAGCCGTGGGCGGCCCTGCCTGGCACTCTTGAGCATTTTCTGGTGGAGCGTTACCTGTTGTTCTGTGCTGATCGTCGTGGGCGGCTGTATACGGGACAGGTGCATCATGATCCGTACCGCATCCAGTGTGTGAGTGAGAGTCGGATTCGTGAGTCCATAACTGGTGCTTTGATTCCGGGGCTGGTGTTGTCCGGGGGGCCGGATCATGCGGCCTATTCGCAGGGAGTGGACGTTCGGATCTCGCCGATTCAGCCCTTTTGAGTCGACTCGCGGAAATTCGTCACGAATCCCGGGTTGTCAGCTTGACTTCAGCCGATACTCGCAGATGATTCCGGAACTGGTCGGGCCGTAATCAACTCTCACTTCCTTTGGCCCAGGAAGCATGTCCAGGCAAGTCAACTTGCTGATTGGCGGCACGCTGCTGTTTCTGCAGTTGTTGCTTCCTGCTTTCGCACCTCAGCTGCATCAGCTGATTGGTTGCGTTGACCATTGCTGCGGATCGGGCCATTCGCACGAGGAATCGTCTGGCATTTCAGGTGTCTCGTGCGCTGCTGCAGCTCGGTTGAACTGCGGTTTCGGCTCGGCGGTGCATTCAGCGGCCCGGGCTGGTTCTCAGTGTCCCTGGCACAAGCATGAAGGCGATACCGGCGAATCGCGGACTCCTCGTCCGCACGAGTGTGTGTCGTGTGCGATCTGTCAGGTGCTGTTGGCACCTCGATGTGCTGTCGCCATATTTTCCTTCAGTGAGTTTGTTGGGCAAGTGCGGCTGGTCGTATGTCCGACGATCGCTGCAGCGCCTGCAGAGCCGGTGTATGCACTTCCGGCCAGAGCGCCGCCTGTGGCGTAAGAGCGTGAGTCTGCGTCAATGTTGCTGACGCGATTGATGCCGTGATGTGTGCAGACCCTGCCATGGTGGAGATTCCCTGGCGGCCGTGTCGACCTGGCATCGCAATTCTGCAGAGAAGATCTGCGTCGTGGGAGACCTCGTTCGCGGCCCGTGCATGGCGTTTCGGGTCCGACCAGTCCGTGCCCTGCCGGGCCGCGACGAGGCATTTCCACGCACGTTTGGTGTTTGTTTCGCACATTTCATTTCCATGATCAGGGGGCGTACCAGTCATGTTTGGTGAGCGGATTTCGGGGGCTCGAAGTCGAGTTCGAGGATTTACTTTGATTGAGCTGCTGGTTGTGATTGCGATCATCGCAATTCTGGTGTCATTACTGTTACCGGCAGTACAGCAGGCTCGTGAGGCAGCGCGGCGGACGCAGTGTAAAAACAATTTGAAGCAGTTGGCTCTGGCGGCGCATAACTATCACGACGCGCATTCGGCATTTCCGCTGCAGGCGGGAACATCGCTGTACGGTTATTCGGCGCAGGCACAATTGCTGCCGTTTCATGAGCAGGGGAATCTGTATTCGCTGATTGATTTCCAGCAGCCACTGACTGTGGGTGTGGCCTTCAACCCGCAGGTGAATCCGCGGGTTTCAGCAGCAGCAGGCCGAGTACTTCCGGTGCTGCTGTGCCCCAGTGAGAACGGGGATCCGTATCTGACGGACGGATTTGGTTTCCGCTGGGCGGGCGGAAATTATCTGTTGAATGGAGGTTCAGGGACTGCTCGCAACTATTGCAGTGCACCGAATGATGGCCTGTTCTGGCGCGGTTCCAATACGAAGATGCGGGACATCACGGACGGGACCAGCAACACTGTCTTCATGGCTGAGGGGTTGTTTGGAAATCGGGTGGCATCTGCGACGGCGCTGGTGAATCCTCAGCGGCAGATGAAGCGGGTCAGTCTGGGGGCACCGTGCGGCGTGACGGCTGAACAGATTGAAGCTGCCGCGGCCGCTTCGTGGGATGGTCGCAGGGCGGGTGCCTGGATCAGTGCGACCGGTTTTCAGACTCTGGTACATGGCTACCTGCCGCCCAATTCTCGGACTCCGGATGCGATTTTTCATGGTGATGTCGTGAGTGGTCCGCGGAGCATGCACGCGGGTGGTGCGCAGTTGTCGCTGTGTGACGGCAGTGTGCGATTTGTGAGTGAAAATGTGGACCGTGTTGTCTTTCGGAACGTGTTTGCCCGGGATGACGGTCGGGTGATCGGGGAGTACTGAGGGATGAGGGAGCCGGCAAATTTCGGACGTTGTCATTATGTCGGAATGCTGCTGAGCTGCGGGTTGCTGCTGCTGCAGGTGGGCTGCAGCGGCGGCGATGCCGCGACTCCGCTGTCGGAGCCGCGGACGGAAGCTCCGCAGCAGTGGCGTGAGGGCGGTCGGCAGTGGAGCCTGGCGGGCGATTACGGTGCTGCGGACGATTCGCTGCTGGAAAAGTATTTTCGGATGCAGCCGGATCTGGCTGGCAGCCCCGATCTTGCGGGTCAGCCATTGGTCTTTACCAGTGGAGCCTCAGATCGCCAATATGTGTGGCTGCGGCAGGCTGTTGACGGCACGTACTGGTACTCAGTGCGTTATGCAGGGGGCCGATTCAGTGCTCAGTCCGGTCAGGGTGTGCCGTGGCCGTTGGCGACTGAGCCAGCGGGAGTGCGTTGAGTGCAGTTCCGGTGCAGTGGTTTTGTGAATGTGGAATGTTTTGCAGGAGTGGCAGGCATGGCGGGTGTACGACGGGGGTGGGTATGTGGTGTCTGCATGGTGGTAGTGCTGCTGATGTGCTCGACAGGCAGATGCCTCGCGCAGCGGGCGGGATACGGCGAGCGGATGACGCGGCTGATCTGGCAGGATCACGAGACTGGTGGATTGTACTGGGGTGAAGTGTTTCAGGGGCAGGCGTGGACAGTGACGGCATCGCCGGTTCGCGATTTCCCGAAGCTGACTGCGGGTGAGCAGAGTCTGGTGCAGATGGATCGCGTTGACGAGTTCGTGCTGGCTGGTGTGCGAGGCAATGCAGATGGAAGTTCCGGCAGTGGCTGGGTTGCTCTGGATATTGGTGTGCGGGGGGTACCGCATGGCAATCATTTTGACTGGCAGTATCCGGCTGCGCCGCGAGTACTGGTTTCGGCATTGAATGCGGAGCAGGGCAATCCTGCGCATTTGTATGTCAGTGGCGGGCGGTTTTATGTGGCGAATGACAGGAAGAATGGATTTACGGTGGTGGATCCGAAGCGGCTGGGAAAGGAGGGGCTGGGGGCGGCTCAGTTTTTCAGTGGCGGTGGTGGCCATATCACGATGGCGCCGGTGGAAAATCGTCGGGTGTTTGCGACGTGGATTGATGGTGGTGGTCCCAATCAGGGGCGGGTCGATGTTGTTGAGCTTCCGCAGCCGGGCGGGCAGGTATCGAACTGGTCATTTCAGTTGCCGACGGGTGTGCTGCATGGGGCAGCAACTTGTGCGGGCAAGGTGTTCTTTGCTCCGGCCGACGGTGTGTGCTGGGTGCCGGCGGACGTAAGTGCTCCGCAGGGAGAGGCGGCGGTCCCGGCGACTCACATCAGTCTGGGGCAGGATGCGGAGACCGGGAAGCCCTTGCGGACGGGGGCCTTTGTGTGCCACCGCAACTATGTGGTTTTTGTGACTGGCAGTGGGGAGCAGTCGGCACTGTGTCTGCTGGATGCTGCAGCGGCGCAGCCGGAGTTGATCAGGATACCGCTGGCTGTACCTGATGGCCTGTCACTGGTGACTCCTGAGGTTGTGCTGGCAGCCGGTGGCAAGCGATATGCGTTTGTGTTTATGGATCGTGCGGAGGGTGAGGTGCAGGAACAGCTGGCGATTATTGATCTGGATCCGAACGGTAATCGCAATTTTGCTGATGCGCAGGTCCGTCAGATGCTGCCGGTGGGTGCCAGTCGGGTGAGTGGTCATTCCGGGCATCACAGTGTGGCATTCGACAGCGAGGGTCGAATTGCCTGTATTGCGAACCCGGGTGACGGGACGATCTGGGTGATGACCTTGAAGGATCTGCAGGTGCGGGGTAAGTCGAAGGTCGGTGGTCAGCCGCAGGGAATTTTGGCGGCTGGCAGTGCCAGCCATCACCACTGATTTCGGGAACGACGGGTGACACGCCGGATTTTTCACGAAAAAGCCGTGGGAAATCCGTATTGTTTTCTCGAATGTCGCTGATTCGATCGCTGCGGATCTGGTTTGCATACCTCTGGTGTGTCCTGATGTGCTAGCATTTTCGTGCAGGATCGATCCAGCGGGGATCGCACCAGTCTGCAGGCGTTTGCGCCCGCAGCCTGGTGTTTTGTGTCAATTGTTCCGTCTGACGTTCATCGCAAGGAAACACCATGCTTCGTTTTTCAAAGTCGCTGGCCAGTCTGGCACTTCTGTCGGCAGTTCTGGTTCCGGGGTGTCAGGACGCTCCTCCGGCTCCGGTGGCGGACACGCATGAGCACGGCGAGGGTCATCATCATCCGGAGACTTTGGCTGACGCGCTGACGGAGCTGACCGAGTTGCGGGACACCATTCGTGATGCATTTGCGGCGGACGACACAGACAAAGCTCATGATCCGTTGCATGAGGTCGGACATATCATTGAGGTGGTACAGGAGCTGGCTGAGAAGGAGAAGCTGCCTGAGGAACGCCTGGCGATTGTGAAATCGTCCACCGAAGAGTTGTTCAATGCGTTTGGCGAAGTTGACAAGACGATGCATGGTGGTGAGGGATCGACGTACAAGGACGTTTCGGGAAAGATTGACGCTGCGATGGTCGCGCTGAAGGCGGCGATTACTGGTGAAGCTCCGGCAGAGCCAGCCGCCGTCCCCGCTGGTGAAGCTCCTGCCGCTGATGCTCCTGCCGCCCCCGCTGGTGAGGCTCCTGCTGCTGATGCTCCGGCTGCCCCCGCTGGTGAGGCTCCTGCTGCTGATGCTCCGGCTGCCCCCGCTGGCGATGCTGCTCCGGCGGCTGAGGCTCCTGCGGCTCCCGCGGGAGATGCTCCGAAGGCTGAGTGATTGCGGACAGGATTCGGGAGAAGAGTCATGGGGCGTTTGTGTGTCCTGTCGTTCTGTATGCTTCTGCTCTGCGGATGCGGTCAGGCGGATCCGGCAGTCACTGCTGCCCGCGAGCAATTTGTTTCGCAGGCTTCGCTGCAGGGTGAGGTGAAGATTCCGGACATTCGCAAGGCTGCATCTGCCGAGGATGCGGACAAAGCGAAGTTGTGGGTGATCCGAGCGAAGATTAATGCTGGTGAGTTTCCGCCTTTTGCGGATGGCTTGGCGTCGTTTATCGTGACGGATGCTTTCGGCACCGATGACGCGCAGCACAAAGGTGGTGCAGACCACAACCCTCATGACTGTCCGTTCTGCAAGCGTGACATCAACAGTGTGATGGCGCGAGTGGAATTCTGCGGGGCAGATGGCAAGCCACTGTCCCTGGATGCTCGCCAATTGTTTGACCTGCAGGAGATGCAGCTTGTGCAGGTCGAGGGTACTGCTCGAAAAGATGATGATGACTGGCTGGTCATTTCGGCTCGTCGCATTCATGTTGTGCGTTGACCCGGGGCGAGCGTGCGTTTCCTGAGAGCGGGCGGTAACCGCCTGTGGGGGCGATAGTTGTGTCGAAGCCACTTCCTGTGACCGTGCTTTCGGGATTTCTGGGAGCGGGCAAGACGACAGTTCTGAAGCATCTGCTGGCGAACAGTGGCGGTTTGCGAATCGCGCTGATTGTGAATGACATGAGCGAGCTGAATGTGGATGCCGCAGAGGTGGCTCGTGCACAATCGGCCCTGGGGAGACAGGCGGATCGGCTGGTCGAGCTGTCGAATGGCTGTATCTGCTGCACACTGCGTGAGGATCTGCTGGAGCAGGTCGCAGGTTTGGCGCGTGAGGGGCGATTTGATTATCTGCTGATTGAATCCACCGGCATTTCAGAGCCGATGCCGGTGGCGGAAACATTCACCTTTCGTGATGGCCTGGGGCAGTCACTGAGTGATCTGGCAAGGCTGGATACTCTGGTCACAGTGGTGGACGCGGCGTCGTTTCTGCAGGACTTTCAGAGCGAAGACGAGCTGCGTGATCGTGGTCTGGAGGCGAACGACGAGGATCAGAGGGATCTTTCGCATCTGCTGGCGGACCAGGTGGAGTTTGCCAGTGTGATTGTGCTCAATAAACTGGATCTGGTCGGTGCTGAGCAGCGACAGAGGCTGCGTGAGCTGATTTGTCATTTGAATCCTGATGCCAGGATTGTGGAGACTCAGTTTGGTCAGGTGCACGTTCCGGAGGTGCTGAACACTGGGTTATTCAGTCTGGATTCGGCGTCGGGTGCAGAGGGCTGGCTGTCGGTTCCGCGTGGTCTTGAGCACAGTGAAAGCGACGAATACGGAATTCGCAGTTTCCTGTTCGAGGCTCGTCGTCCGTTTCATCCCGAGCGTTTTTATCGCTTTTGGACGGAATCGGCGGAGGCTCAGGGTGTGCTGCGTTCCAAAGGATGTTTCTGGCTGGCATCTCGCCATGACGTTTCCGGGTTCTGGTCGCAGGCGGGTCAGGTGGTGCGAGCCGAACCGGGAGGTTTGTGGGCAGCAGCGATACCGGAGGAAGAACGCAGCGAGGACGACGGCGCTGAACAGCTGCGGGAGATCTGGCAGGAACCGTGGGGTGATCGTCGTCAGGAACTGGTCATTATTGGCCAGCATCCGGATCAGGGTGTGCTGGTGCGAGCCCTGAATGCCTGTCTGCTGACGGACGCGGAGTATGCTGGTGGTCCGGAGGCATGGCTGCGGCTGCCGGATCCGTTTGATGACTGGAATGTTTCCGGTCATCCGAATGCAGACGCGGCTGGCTAGTTGGCTGGTGGTCCGGTCAGCGGCGGACGCTCCTGCATCCATTGCAGCATCAGTTGCACGTTCTCGGCATAGACATCTGCGTTGGCACGTTTTCCGGTGCCTCCGGCGGCAGCCCACACTTCTGCAAGGTAAACGTCTTTGGATTCCGGCTGACACGGGTCACCGGTTCTTTTCTGCCAGTCTCGAAGTGCAGCCCGCAACAGTTTCAGTTGTGTCTGATGTGCGGGATCGGTTGCGAGATTGCGGAATTCCGAGGGGTCGGCAGTGGTGTCGTAGAGTTCTTCAACAGGGCGGGTGTCAGCCATGATCAGTGACTGCTCGGGGTTCAGTTTTCCCTCCGCATGCAGTCTGCGCATGGCCTGCAGGATGGGTTTGCTGTCCTTGTAGCGATTTGGCTGGAGATATGGTCTGGAGGGGAACCCATTCCAGATGTATTTGAAGCGGTTGTCGCGGACGCTGCGGATCAGGTCCACTGTTTCATCGGCTCGGTCACGAGCGGCAAAGACGAACTGTCTGGGGGTATAATCGGGGGCGAGGATGTCCTGGGCCAGTACCCAGTCCGGCTTGCTGATTGCGGCCAGTCGGAGTGTGGTGGCGGCGAGGTCAATGTGTTCGACAACATCGTCACGAACGAGGCCCGGCTGAATGCCTGGACCGCGGACAATCAGCGGGACGTGAGTTCCACTGTCGTAAAGAAACTGCTTGCAGCGAACATGGCTGATGCCGTGATCGGTCATGAAGAAGATGACAGTCCGATTCAGTTCGCCGGCAGCCTGCAAGCGATCCAGAATCAGTCCGACTTCACGATCAGTCCAACGCACGGTATCGAGGTACTGGGCCCAGTCTTCCCGCATGACGGGATCATCGGGCAGCCACGCGGGCAGGTGCAGTTCGGACGGCGGTGTGACAGAACCCAGGACACTGGCGGCTTTTTTTGGCCATGCGGCCTCATTTCCCTGACCTCGGTGTTTTCCGCCGTGCAACTGAACCTGTGCGAAGAACGGGCTTCCGTCTGGTCTTTGGGTCCAGTGAGTGCGATCAAAGGCTGCCGTCTGGTCCCACTGGAAGTTGTAGTCGGTTTTGGCAATGGATACCTGGGGATTGGCAGCGGCATCTTCGGCGGAGCGGAGGAATTCTTCCGGGGAGATGTTGCTGGTGTGGTATCCGGCCTGTCGCAGCATCTGCGGAATCAGCTGCACACCGTCCGGCAGTCGGATGGGGTGTGCAGGGACATTTGAGCGATGATTCTGGGCTCCGATGCTGGTCTGGTAACGTCCGGTGATCAGTGCGGAGCGACAGATGCTGCAGATGGGTGCGGTGACGAAAGCTTTGGAGAATCGCGTGCCTTCAGCGGCGAGGCGATCGACGTTTGGGGTTTGGATATCCTGCTGACCATAGCAGGAAAAATCTGCGGACATATCCTCCACGATCAGCCACACGACATTCGGTCGACTGGAGACGTTTTGATCTGTTGGCACGTTTTTCCGATTGGGTGTCTGATCCGTACCTGACTGGGGATCAGCAGCTTTCTTTGCGGAGTTTCTTTTTGCTGCAGCCTTTGCTTTGGTTCCCGCCTTTCCGGCCGCTGCTGGCTGATTCTGTTTTGCATCCGGGACGTTTCGGGTTGGCAGGAAAGTGGCCAGTTGCTGACGCTGGTCAGCAGTTTCCGGTCTGGTGGCCAGATTGGTCCATTCGTACGGGTCATTCCGGTGATCGTAGAGTTCCTCGGAGCCGTCGGCATAGCGGATGTATCGCCAGTGGTCCGTGCGCACGGCATGATTGTTCTGTCCGAAGGTAGTGACGGCTGCATGAGGCCATGCGCTGTCGGGATTCTTCAGCAGTCCGACCAGACTGGTTCCCTCGACGTGTGCTGGTGCAGGGAGGCCGGAAAGTTCGCAGAGTGTGGGGTAGACGGACATGAAGTCGACCGGGCGACTGCAGGCTGCACCGGGTTTTGTGGTGCCGGGCACAACCCAGATCAGCGGAGCACGCGTGGCTTCTTCCCACAGGGCGAATTTTCGCCAGTGCTGTTTTTCACCGAGGTGCCAGCCGTGATCGCCCCAGAGGCAGATGATGGTGTTGTTTCGGAACGAGGATTTTTCCAGTGCATCCAGAACTCGGCCGACCTGGGCATCGAGGTAACTGATGGCAGCGAGATAGGCCTGAACAGCCTCCTTCCAGCGTCCGGATCTGAGAATCTCGGCATGATCCCTGTCCGGTGCGGCCATTTTGATTCCGGCTGCCGGCACGTCGCTGAGGTCATCGGTTCTGGTTGGTGGCAACTGAATAGTGTCCAGTGGGTGCAGGTCATAGTATTTCTGTGGCACATTCCACGGCATATGAGGCTTGTGGAATCCCAGAGTGAGAAAGAAAGGGCGATCGTGCTGTTTCTGCAGTTCAGAAATGCCGTAGTCGGCGATGGCCGTGTCCGGTACCAGTTCATCACCGCCTTTCAGGACACCAAAGGCGATTCCGCCGATGCTGCGGTTGTCCAGCAGATCGCCGGGTCGGTCGGCCCGTTCTTTGCCGCCTGTGGCAGTCCACTGGTCTTCGAATCCCAGTCCGCCGTGCCAGAGTTTGCCCATGCCCAGTGTCTCATAGCCGGCTTTTCGAAACTGAGTGACCAGTGACTGCTCGCTGGTGACTGCCAGTTGAAAGGATGTGCCGTTGTCATAGATCCCGCTGCTGCCGGGGCGCAGTCCTGAAAGCAGGGCAGTGCGGGATGGGTTGCAGACCGGTGCGGCGCAGTGAGCATTGGTGAAAGTCATGCCCATCGAGGCCAGTCGATCGAGGTTCGGAGTTTTAGCCTGCGGGTTGCGCCCCAGGTGTCCGACCCAGTGATTCAGGTCATCGACAGCAATAAACAGGACATTCATCCGTTCCTGGCCAGCCGTTGTGGCCGATGAACAGAGCAGCATCACCAGTGAGCAAAGGACAGGCAGGAAATTTCGCATGTCAGTCTGGCTTTCGAATGGTCAGCGATGCACAGCGTGCGAGGAATCAGGCGGAGCGGAACAAATCGACGGCCGGGTTGCCGTGCACGTCAGTCAGTCGAAAGTCACGACCTGCATAACGCCATGTCAGCCGGGTGTGATCCAGTCCGAGGGCGTACAGAATTGTGGCATGCAGGTCATGCATGTGCATGGGTTGTTCCACGGGATGGAATCCGAAGTCATCAGTGGCTCCCCACGTCAGTCCACCGCGAATTCCGCCACCGGCCATCCAGATACTGAAGGCAGCCGGATGATGATTTCGGCCATCACCATTTTCAACTGTGGGCGTCCTCCCGAACTCGGAGCCCCAGATGACAAGTGTTTCATCCAGCAGTCCGCGTTGTTCCAGATCCTGCAGCAGGGCTGCAATCGGCCGATCGACTCGCGCACATTCCCGGCGAAGTCCTGCATTATTCTGTGTGTGGTGATCCCAGGTGTAGTCGGTGGAGGCCTGGACATACCGCACCCCCTGTTCAGACAGTTTGCGTGCCAGCAGGCACTGTCGTCCGAAGTTGTCGGTGGGTTCATCACCGATGCCATACATGGCCAGGGTAGCGGGAGTTTCATCTTCCAGTCCGAGCAGACCGGGCAGCGAGGTCTGCATGCGGAAAGCCAGTTCGTAGCTGGAGATCAGTCCTTCGATTCCTGGGTCTGCTGCGGTCGACTGCAGATGACTGTGGTTCAGAGACTGCAGCAGATCCAGTTGTCGTCGCTGCAGCGTTCGGGGAACGCGATCATTGCCGAGGTTGGAGATGCGGGCTTTGGCAACCGGAATCTCGGCTGCTCCGATGGCCGTGGCCTGGTGTTTTGCCGGGAGGAACGCGGATCCGTAGTTCTGTACTCCGCCATGTCCGCGCGGTGGGGAAATGGTAACGAATCCGGGCAGGTTTGCGGATTCAGCTCCAAGTCCGTAGCTGATCCAGGCTCCGACACTGGGGCGCAGAAATGTGGAGCTGCCGGTGTGCAGATTGAGCAGGGCTTCACCATGAGCGGATCCGTCCGTGTGCATGGAGCGGATCACACACATGCGATCCGCATGCCGGGACAGTTGCGGGAACAGTTCGCTGATTTCCACGCCGCTGTCTCCGCAGCGACGGAATTTGAAGGGTGATCCGAGGATTTTTCCGCCGGGAGGCGAGCCGTGCTTCCACGCTTCCGCACTGACCTCGCGGCCATCGAACTGCTGCAGCAGCGGCTTAAAGTCGAACAGGTCGACGTGACTGGGACCGCCCCACATAAACAGAAAAATGACTCGTTTGGCAAGACCTGGACGGTGTGGCAGAGCAGACGAAATCGCGTCGGACGGAGCTGCCTGGGCTGCCAGAGCGGCGAGGCTGACGTGCGCAAATCCGCAGGCCGACGTGCGCAGCAGACTGCGTCGCGATGTCGGTTGCCGGAACTGATGACAGGCCTGCATGTCGAAATTCTTTCGGATGAATCAATCCAAAAACTGAAAACGGCTGGAACCAAAAATTGCGTGGCAGAGCAGTCCGAGGGCTTTTGCCTTGCCATCCGTGGCCCCGGCAGCGGTTATTTCACACGTGGTCAGTTCCAGAAACTGCTGCATGGTCAGCACGTCATCAGCAGCGGCTTCGGCGCCTGTAATTCGGCGAAAGGCGTGGGCCACCAGCGACTGATTTGTGGCCGAGGGGTGCTGCTGCAGCAGACTGGCGGATGTTGCTGTGGCCGCATCCATGACCATAGCGTCATTGAGGAAGAACAGTCCCTGTGCCGGTACTGAGGTGCCGGTGCGGGCACCGGTGGAAAGGTGTGGGTTGGCGAAATCAAAGGCTTCGAAGATTTCAGGCAGATCATTTCGAATGACGGGCAGATAAATGCTGCGGCAGGTGTAATCCGTTTTTCGGCGGATCGGATTGCTGCCTACGGCGGTTGCCTGGTCACCCAGATAGTCTACCGTGGACTGCATTGGCTGCAGGTTCAGTTGGCCGGCAGCCAGCAGAACGGAATCCCGGAGTGCTTCAGCGGTCAGTCGCCTGCGGCGTCCGCGTCCCAGCAGTCGATTTGCGGGATCCTGCAGTTCCAGCCGACCGTCTGCGGTATTGCAGCTGAGTCTGAAGGTGCGCGACAGGACGATTTCGCGAATCAGGTCGCGTTGCGACCAGCCATTGTCGAGCAATCGGCGAGCGAGGTAATCGAGCAGCTGCGGATGACTGGGAAGTTCACCGGTGCGGCCGAAATTGTCGACGCTGGCGACCAGTCCGGTTCCGAGCAGGTGGTGCCAGATTCGATTGGCCTGCACACGTGCGGCCAGCATTCCTGCGCGAGTCTGCGGGTTGGTCAGCCATTGGCTGAACTGCAGACGCCCACTGCTGTCAGCGGGCAGGGGCGGCTGGTCAGCGTCAAGCAGAACGCGGGCGAAGCCCCGTGGTACCTGAGCACCGCGATCGCTGTGGCGACCTGCCAGCCGAATGTGTTCGCTGACGGGCGCGTCATGATCGACCGGCACCATGGCTCGTGGAGGTATGGCGGGTGGATTGTCGAAGGATTTTTTCAGTTCAGCAACGTGCTGCTGCTGAGCCATGACGCGGTCGGGCAGGGGAATGGCGGCGTCGCGGGCACTTGCTGTGAAGCTGTCGGCATCGTCGGCGAGTTTCTGTGAGATGGCTGCGGAGTCGCCGGCCTGCAGCAGTTGCAGCGAAGCTTCAGCCCGCTGCAGTCGCTGCTGCAGGCCGGGCCGATCGCGCCAGTACTGTTCATAGGCGTCATTGAGCGTCTGGCCGTCCGCTCCCAGCCCTGCCAGCCGTTCCATCACTCGCTGCTCACCCAGCATGTACCTCTGCTGCATGACCTGCGTGGATGTAAAAATGCCGGCCATGGCGTAGTAGTCGGCGGTGGGGAAAGGATCAAACTTATGGTCATGACAGCGGGCACAGCCGAGTGTCTGTCCGAGCACAACGCGGCAGACGGTATCAAGCTGTTCGTCGGCGATATCCATCCTCTGTCGCTCCGGATCAACTCCCAGCAGGACCTTGGGCCCGACGGACAGAAATCCGGCAGCAATTCGCTGCTGATCGCGCTGTTCGAGTGTTTGCCATGGCAATAGATCGCCGGCCAGCTGCTGCAGCAGGAACTGGTCGAAGGGCAGGCCCTGGTGGAATGCATCGATGACCCAGTTGCGATAACGCCATGCTTCGCGAAACAGAAAGTTTTCGTCCAGTCCGTTGGAGTCGGCGTAGCGAGCGAGGTCCAGCCAGTGGCGTGCCCAGTGCTCAGCTGCCTGGCGACTGGCCAGCAGTTCATCGACGATCGAGGGGAGTGCAGATTCGAGGGTGCCGGTTTGCAGACGCTGCAGATGTTCGGGTGAGGGTGGCAGTCCCGTGAGCTGAAAGGAAATGCGTCGCAGGATGGTGGTCGGTTCAGCGTCAGGTGCCGGTTGCAGGCCGCGGGCCTCAAGCTCTGCCAGAATGAAGCGGTCAATGGGGCTTTGAGGCCACTGGGTATTCATGACGACGGGTGGTTGAGGGGACCCCAGTGTTTGCCATGCCCAATGGCTGCGCCCGGCGACCGGATCTGCGGGATCGCTGAGCGGTCCGGATAACCGGCCTGAGGGAGCGGGTGCAGCGGCCGTCACCCACTGTTCAAGAGCAGCGATTTCGTCTGGTGAGAGACTGCCTGAGGGAGGCATCTGCAGGTCCGGACTGGAATATCGGACAGCCTGCAGCAGCAGGCTGTTGGAGGCGTTGCCCGGAACGATGGCGGGTCCCGAGTCGCCACCGGCGAGCCAGGCCTGCTGATCGTCCAGCAGCAGGCCACCTTCGCTTTTGCCGGACTGCTGTGAGTGGCAGGACCAGCAGCGTCGAGCCAGCAGTGGGCGGATGCTGCGTTCGAAGTGGTCGAGTGGTTCATCGGCGGCCAGCAGAGAACTGCAGGCCATGAACTGAGCAAGGAGTGTCAGGCACAGCAGAAATTTGTTCACTGATGGCCTTTCGGGTTCTGAGCCGGCGACAACACGGCGCCACCAACAGCAATTCTCGAGTGCAGGCCCTGTTGTCAGCCAGAAAAAAAGCGGCGAAATGCCGGATTTCGCCGCTTTTTTGTGGTGAATACAGATCGATTCGGGCGGTGTCCGGAGCGTGGCTTACGGCTGCTTGATATCGTAGCAGCAGATGATCTCCTGGTCACGCAGGTACAGCCGTCCGTTGCAGATGACCGGATGCGTCCAGACACGTCCCTGGGGATTACGCTGTTCCGTCTGCGGCGACAGGGTGAATCGACCATGTTCGGTGTAGCCTTCCGGCGTGGCTGACACCAGAAAACACTCGCCCGAGTTTTCCGAAAGGCAGTAGAGCATGCCGTCGGCGAAGGCTACGGCACCTTTGCTGCCATCGCGTTTTTTGTCGGTCCAGACCTGTTCTCCGCTGTCAAATTTCTGACAGATAATTCCGACCGAATCGCTGTGTCCATACAGATGATCGCCCACGAGGACGACTCCGCCGTGGTGATTCTTCATCTCATTGTTCTTGTAGACTTCTGTGACCTGATTGTCGGCTGAGACCTTGACCAGCATGCAGCCGGCGCCGTAGCCCGCCGTGACGTAAACGCTGCCGTCGCGGTAGATGGGAGTCGGGATGACAGCGACACGGCCGTTGAAATTGGCCTGCCACTGCAGCTTGCCATTTTCGTCCAGTCCAAACAGCTTGCTGGAGGTCAGCTGGATGTACTGCTTTTTCCCGAAATGGCTGACGACGATGATGGAGGAGTAATGCGCGGTCTCGGTCATTTCCGCAGACTGCCAGAGCTTTTCACCAGTGTCCAGTTTGAAGCAGGCCACGGTTCCGAGGGAACCTCCGGGTGTGCACAGGACTTTGTCCCCATCGATCAGAGCGGATTCGCAGTAACCCCAGCTGGGGACAGAGCCACCCAGGTTCTTTGGATCATCGACATTGGTTTGCTTCATGGCGACGCGCCAGGCTTCTTTGCCATCGGCCGTCGTGGCGCAGACGACATCACCCTGAGCACCGATGGCCACAACGTATTTGCCGTCTGCGGAGACCGTGGGAGTGCTGCGAGGCCCGCCACCCCAGCCGTTCTCCAGATACTGGCCCACCTTCAGTTCCCAGACCTTTTTGCCGGTTTCCACATCCATGGCGATGAGGAAGTCACCGGAGGTTTGTTCTTTGCCGTCAGATCCCATTGTGTAGAGGCGATTGCCGACGATGGCGAAGCCAGAGTATCCGAGGCCCGCTTCACGAGTCTCCCAGATTTTTTGGGGGCCACCTTCCGGCCATGATTTGAGCAGCCCGGTTTCAGTGGAGATATCATCGCGATTGGGCCCGCGCCAGGAAGGCCAGTCACCAGCGATCACCAGACCACTCAGTGCAGCAGCGCACAGCGAAAACACACCGATCCTGAAAACCCGCAACACAGCAACTGACTTCATGCGACACCCTGATTCGCTGACAACTCTGTTTCCCCCGGACGGTCCACCGACCGGTACCCTGCAGACGGTCTGCAGCATATCAGAATCAGGGTGTGGTGTCCCTGCTGCCGCTGTGGGCTCGGTGGAATCGTCGCGAACGTACCGCAGCAGCCAGAGAAATCCGGAAAACGGGGTGTTTGCGGGGATTGTGCTGGCAATTTGGGGGCGGGCTGATCCACGGCGAAGGGCTGCCAGGCAGGCTGTCGTCAGGTTATTGGGGGGGCTGATTGACCGAAACCTGTCCGTGCGGCACTATCAGGAGTTTCGGTCGGTTCGATCGACCGCACCCCGGCGTTCGTTGATGACTGTTCTGCCGGGCATCGAGGTAACCATGATCGGGGTTTGTAAAAAAGGGTCGGAAGCAGTCAGCCTTGCGGCCAGGGAGAGTCAACATGTCTGGCAGAGCGGATCGCTGGTCAAAGATCGTTGCGTGCGAAAAATGCGGAAGAAACAACCCGGCAAACATTTTGCTGTGCCTGAATTGCGGCGAGCAATTTGCACAGCGGAAACGTGGCCGGCAATCGTCCAGTTCCACTATGGAAAGTGAGGGCGTCGAAACGAATCCCTTTCGAGTAAGGCCATACACCCGGGCAAATGCTTTTTCTCCCTTCACTGCTCAACGAAATCCGGAAGAGATTCAGCAGGC
>SXXK01000474.1 GCA_005791255.1 Planctomyces sp. | reverse complement strand
GGGGATACCGTTCGGCCGGGAATGACTGGGCCATCTCGAACTGTTTCAGTTCATCACGGCTGAATATCACCAGACGCTCGAGGTCAGGATAATGCTGCAATGCCATCTTCACAAAGTGGCGACCGAAAGAACCAGTGCCGCCGGTGATCAGTATTCGTTTCATGCTTCTGTCAATCCCAATAAGAAATTCGGCGTGACCAGTCAAAGAATCACGGCGATTGTTCAAACCTGCTTCTACGGTCCGAGGACACCCGGCGTACGGATCTGCGATGCCGGCCCGAGGCTGTTGCGAACATAGACCAACTGCTCAATCTTCGCTGCCAGTCCGGCGGCGTAGTTCGCGTGATGTACACAGGCCGTTTTCGGCACAGGGAAGGGCTTTGCGGGGTTCCAACCCGAGCCTGTTGCAGTGCCCGCCCCGAAAACCTCCCGAGGCAGCAGTCCGATGCGACAGCCAGTCAGGCTCTGCAAACTCAGCCGGGCACTTCGTTCGAAGCCACACAGGATCTTTGTTTTAAGTTTCAGTCGGACAAGTCGCAGGAACTGATAGCGAAGTCGCAGCCACTTTGGTGTGTCTGTGCCTCGACCAATTACAGCAGGATCCAGAAGCCGATTGAGCCAAGTCTGGTCATGGTCGCTCAGATCCCCGGCCAACCGTTCCTCAACCTGCTGCCACAATTTACGCACCGGGGCATTGCCTCGCGCCGCAAAGAATCCCGCACATAGCTCGCCGGTCGGCGAGTCCTGCTGAAAACAGATATCGACATCCGCCAGAGACTGCTCAGCCAGCGATCGAAATGGACGCAGGAACTGCACGTCGACATCAGAATAGATGAACCAGCTGCCCCACTGCTCTTCAATCGCTCGCAGAATCAGATGCACTTTTTGCAGCATGATCGCGTTAAACGCAACGTTCCCAATTGTTCCATCACCCTGCTGCTCAGCTTCGATGATCTCAACCGGCAGCCCGTCACACAATGATGGCAAAAACCATTCGTCGCGCAGAATGCGGTGGCTCGGAGTGGAAATGGAATAGATCTTCACTGCCCCGCTCCGCCCGATGCTGGCCTGTGATCGCCAGCAAGAATTGTCGAGATCCGGTCAAATATGGCACTCGCATGAGTGGCTGCGAGGTGCCTTGACGTGGCAAGCCACACCTGATTCTGTGCCTGGCACGCTGTCAGATCTGCATTTACCGCAGCCTGCAATGCCTGCTCATCAGGCCACCCGCTGGCCCCCGGATCAACCCAGCTGGCCCCCTGCAGCACCGTATCACGAATATCCACAGACGCCCGGTACACCGGAATGCATCCGGCAACCACCGCCTCTACAAACTTCTCCGTGAAGTATCCCGGTTCGTTCATGTTCTCGAGACACACACAAACCTTGTAGCGGCTCATCAGCCTGCGTTTTTCCTCGCCCGGCCAGTCTCCGGGCAGCTCACCCCGATAGTTTTTAGGAGCCCCAGGCAGGCTGAACCAGTTTCGCCGATACCGTTTCCAGCCGCTGCGGCCGTAGAGATCAACCTGTGGCAGAGTAATTAGCTGGTTGCGATAACGAATGTCCGGATGACAGGTCCACGGGCTGCCACCATGGTTCGACACGATCGCGATCGCCTTCTGCAGACGATCCGGATTCCTGTTCATCTCCAGCGGCTGAAAATGCGTCACATGCGGCACTCGGTATCGCGGATCCGGATGACCATGCCACAAAAACTCGTGCGGCCCCAGTCGGCTGCGCAGTTTGGGCCAGGTGCGATTGCCAAGTCCGTTGAACTGACAGGCCGGTTCGCAGCAGTACCAGGCCTTCCGCCGCGGGAAACTGAACAGTTCATCATCCGGGGCCCACTCGCACAGCAGCGCATCCGCCCGCTCAGCCGGAATATCGCGACTGAACACCGCCAGCTCAGTTTCCACCCGGTCCGTCCAGGGGGATCTCAGACGCACCTGCAGTCGGGCATCCGCCATTTGTCAGTTGCCCCCGCCCGCAGCCGCCACGGGAAACCATTCAGCAGGCAGCAGCAGCATCGCCGCGCGCCGAGCCAGTCGAACCTGCAGGTACCAGCGATCCCGCCAAAATGCGGCCCAGCGTAAGTAAAATACCGCAAACCGCCGCCGCCACCCCGCCAGTGGATACTGCATCTGCCACTGATCACAAAGTCGCCCCAGCCAGTCACTGCCAACAGCGCGATTATACAGCAGAAATTCCCCCTCCATGAAGTACTGACTTTGCCATAGCTGCAGCAGTCGCGGCGGCGAGTTCGCCCGCTTAAGCGCCAGCCAGACCTGTGTCAGACGCTCAAGTCGTGACCGCAGCAGCGTGTCGCTGACCTGCCCACCCGTGATCCGCGGCGCGTCAGATCGCCGGATAAAGACATCTGCGGAATGCTGCAGCATCTGCCGGAATGGCAGATCGCTTAACAATGCTCGAATATGCAGGTCCGCATCATCACCGTACATGACCAATTCATTGAATCCGCCGAGCCGCGTCAGAGCCTGCAGACGCCAGAAGGAACTGGAGACACACCACGGTCCATCCGAACGCAGAAATCGCTCCAGATCATCCCCCGCCTCTGTCATTACATTCCAGCCATGCTGGCAGTCGCCCGGCTGTTGATGAAAAAGCTGCACGGGAAACACCCAAAACTGACTGTCCGGATGCCGCTGCACTGCCGCCATGCGAGCCTGCAGGCAATCAGGCCCAAGCAGGTCGTCGGAGTCCAGAAACAGCACGTATTCTCCGCGAGCCGCCTGCAGTCCCAGATTGCGACACCGCGACGGTCCCTTGACACCGTCCTGCCGCCGCAACACCTGCACGCGATCGTTTCGCAGCCCCTGCAATTGCTGCCATACAGACGCAGCGGAGCCATCATCGACAATAATCGCCTCCCAGTCCCGGTACGACTGCTGCTGCAGTGAGGCCATGGTCTGCAGCAGCAACGGGATTCTTTCAAAGTGCGGTATGATGACCGAAATCAACACATCACCCTCAAACTGCGTCAGCTCGCCGACGCACAATCCCACGCCCGCTCAGCTTTCGCTGCAACTGCAGATTCAACTCATTTCGCAGATGACTGCGGAAACTGCCGGTATGCCCCTCCGCCAGCATCCGCTGCACAATAAAGGGCTCAAGCTCATCCTGCACAATTCCGCGAGTGCCAAACACCATCTGCAGCCCGGACACACCCTGCAGTGACCTGAGAAAACTGAGCGGCAGATCAAACTCCCCGTACGGAAATGCAAACACTCGCTCCTGGACCTGGAACCGCTCGTTGAGCCACTGCAGACTGTGCTGAACCTGCCGCAGACCCTCACCCGGCGTTATCACGGAGAACCGTGGATGGTCCAGACTGTGAGCCCCGATGGTAAATCCGGCCGCCAGCAGCTCGCGAACCTGGCCGGATGTGAGGTAAGGCTGTTCGCTGGCAAGCCAGCCGGCGACATCAAACTGCACGATCTCGGCCAGACGGCAGAGCAGATTCCGGCGGGGCACCCGTGAATGCAAGGCCTGAGCCAGTGTGAGTCCATGCTCCGCAGCAGCGGCAGCGGCTGCCTGCAG
>SXXK01000473.1 GCA_005791255.1 Planctomyces sp. | reverse complement strand
GCCCAGGACCTCCGCGACCGCGCCGTCCTGAAACTCAATTTCGATGATGACGCCGCACCACTCGCTGACCTCGCCGCAGCCGGCAAAGTCAGGGACGTTGCCACACTCCCCAAAGACGCCTCCCGTATCCCCTCCGCCTTCATCAAAAACTCCACCGGACGCTCCCTGCTGCTCGATCCCGCCAAAGGACAACAGCTCGTCATCGCCTCCAGCGAAGATCTCGCCCGACCCGACGCTGTCACCATCTCCGCACTCTTCGCCAGCCTCCACCCGGATTCCGATGCCACCTTCCACGGCCTCTTCGCCAAACGCAATGCCACCGAAGGAAACCCCACCAACTACGGCATCAACTTCGGCCCCTCCACCGACAACCTGCAGCTCTACATCAATGCCGGCGGAGGCTACAAGGTGGTCAACTTCAGCGCCAAAGCCGCACTGGGGTCGCGGCGGCGAGTCCATCTGACAGCCAGCTTCGATAATGCCGATGCCCCCGCTGCTGATGCTGATGCCGACGTCGATGACGTGCGAGTCCGTTTGGTCATCAACGGTCAGCCACTCAAGCCCACCGGCACCGGTGCCGGCCTCATCGAAGGCAACACCGCATGGCTCACCGACGTCTCACTTGCCACCTGCGTCAGCAACACCCCCTTCACAGTCGGTTCCAGCTTCACCGACGGCGAACTCACCCGCCTCATCTGCGATGACCTCTTCGTCTTCGCAGAAGCCCTGTCTGATGCCGACGCCAAAACTCTGTTCGAACTGACCACTGCCGCGTCCGCTGCCGAAATCGCCGCCGAACAGTCCGCCGCTCGCACCACTCTCCCCACCCCCGTCATCACCCGACTCTCACAACATTCCGCCGAAATCGGTCGCACCACACGCATTACTGTCTACGGACAAAATCTGGCATCGGCCCGCCTGTACTCAGACGTCACAGCCATCAGCTGCAAACCCGTTGATGCCGGCACTGCCGAAGCCGTCGCCTTCGATGTCACTGTGCCCCCCGAAACAGTTCCCGGCCGCTGCGTTGTCCGCTGCGTGACAAACGCCGGCGTCAGCAACGCCGCCGTCATCGCCTGCGACCGAGTCCCGACAGCGCCCGACGGTACCTTCACCGAATCCGCACCCGCTGAAACTCTGCCCGTCTCCGTCGCCGGTATCCTCGGTGGTACCGAACAGAAACGCGTCTGGTTCAAAGCCAAAGCCGGGCAGAAAATCATCGCCGAAGCAGACGCCCGCCGCCTCGGCTCAACACTCGATCCCGTCGTCGAAATCCGCAGTCAGCAGGGTGGACCACTCGCCGTTCAGTGGCAGCAGCCCGACCTGCTCGGTGATGCCCGAGCCGCGGTCGTCATCCCCGCCGACGGCCTCTACTACGCTGAGCTGCACGACCTGCAGTTTCAGGCACCCGGTGGCAGTATCTGGCGTTTGTTCGTCGGTGACCTGCCGCCCAGTGCTGCCGCCTATCCTCCCGTGCTGACATCGGCAGAAACCGCGGTCCGCACAGCCTCTGGCGACGGCGTCTCACAACCCGTCTCGCTCAAAAAGTCCGGTGCCGCCATTGCTGCCGCCGCATCCCCCTCCATCGTTCTGCCACTGCCCCCGATCAAAGTCGAACCGGGGACACACATCGTCGAACCCATCGACGCCACCTGGGCTGCCGATCCCGTCGATGCCACCTTCACCGCCGCCCCATTTCCGGCCCTGCTGGCCAGTGGACGCATCGCCACACCCAAAGAACAGGATGTCGTCAACATCAAAGTCACACCCAAACAGAGTCTGCATCTGTCCATCGCCGCGCGCGGTATCGCCTCCCCGCTCCGCCCGCACCTGATGCTCTACAACGGCGAAAATCTCGTCGCACAAAATGACGGTGAAGCCGGTGCCGGTGACCCCGCTCTGAATTATGACGTTCCGGATGGCGTCGCCCAGCTGCAGGTCCGCATCCGCGACGTTTCCGGCAAAGGCTCACCCGGCCACGTCTACCGACTGCAGATCGCTCGTACCGATCGCCAGGCCTTCCTCCTGACCACCAGAGATGCCGGACTCCGATTGCCGGCCAATGGCTCAGTACCCCTGCGAATCTCCGTCATCCGACAGTCCCCCAGCTTCCGCTACACCGGCCCCATTCGACTCAGCCTCAGCGGACCCAAAGGGCTCACCGTCGTCCCGGAAGTTATCCCGCCGCAGGAAGGCAACCACGATGTGCTGCTCATGATCACACGCAACGCTACGGTCGCCGCGGAAAACCCGGCCGACAGCCTGCGCATCGAAGCCCGCACCGAAGGTGCCGAACCCGCATGGACCACCACACTCAAAGTTGAAGGTCTCCCCGAAAAAGGACTCACGCTCCCCGGCGAAACCATCCTGACCGGCCCCGGAGAAACAGTCCCCGCCGTCATTCTGCCCGCTGGTCTGCCACCCGTGCTCTTCCGCGGACTGCCAGCCACGCTTTCCGTACAGGTCCTGCCGCTGCAGGAAACATTGCCCGGACTGGCACGCTTCGACATGCAGACGACAGAACCTCGACGCCGCGAAGATCCCGGCAAACCGGACTCTCCGCTGAAGCCCGCCGTCGGACTGGCTGACTTCCAGTTTGCTGCCGTCCGCACCGCCGTCACGCCGCTCACCATCAACGTTCCGCTCGATACACCCTCGAAGGTGATTGATGCCGTGATTTCCGCGGAATTTGTTGATCAGCCTCTGGCACCCGAAGGCCCCGTCAGGGCCTGGACCGCACCCATTCGCTTCTCCGTCGAAAATGCCGTTTCGGCCACACCTCCTGCAGAACCGGTCAGAGCCAAAAAGGCCACCATGATCACTCTGCCGCTGACCATCAGGCGCAACCCGCTGTTCCGTGAACCCGTCAGCGTCGTCCTCGAAGGATTGCCCGCAGGCATCACCGCCACTCCGGCCAGCATCGCTGCCGAACACTCCACAGCCGACCTCGCAATTTCCATCGCCGACAATGCTGCCGCTGGAGAAGTAGCGGGCATCACCGCAAAAGTTCTCGCCGCTGGTGGACAGATCATCCAAATCGGGATACCCGTCCGCCTGGTGGTCGAATAATTCCTGCACGCTATGATTCGCATCTGACGGTTACTGCACCGGAAACACGTCAACCTGTAAACTGTCTTCTCTGCAACACAAGGACCTGGAAATCATGGCCGACATTCGTAAGGGCGCTGTCACACTCAAAGGAAATCCCGTCGATCTCGCCGGTGCTGCTCTCACCGCCGGTGCCGCAGCCCCCGAATTCTCCCTGCAGGGCAACGGACTCGAAGAAGTCACACTCGGATCCAGCGCCGGGAAAATTCGCATCATCGCCACCATCCCGTCCCTCGACACGTCAGTCTGCCACGTCGAAACAAAGAAATTCAACGAACAGGCTGCACAACTGGCCAACGTCGAAATCCTCGTCGTCAGTATGGACCTGCCATTCGGACAAAAACGCTGGTGCGGTGCCGAAGGCGTCGACAAAGTCCGCACCCTCAGCGCACACCGCTGCTCAAAATTCGGCGAAGACTACGGAGTCCTGATCAAGGGTGGTCCGCTCGATCGCTGCCTCTGCCGCGCCGTGTTCGTCATCGATGGCGCCGGTACTGTCCGCTACGCCGAATACTGCAGTGAAATCGCCGAACACCCAAATTACGACGCTGTTCTGGCTGCAGCCAAAGCCTGAACACTCGGATTGCGATACCGGCCGTCTGCCAAATGGGGTCGGTGCCCCGCGTCCCCGCACGCAGCACCGACCCGTTCCGCCCCAAATGCACCCCTCGAATTTCCAGGATTTCAGACTGCCACCCGGGTTTTCCCTGCCTGCCTGCACAGACTCTGCCGATCACTCCCTTTATCGCGACGCCCCCAGGGGTCCCCGCCGGACATGAAGCAGATGCATTCGGGTTAAGCAGCAGCGAGGTGAGACATTTCCAGACCCAGCCGAAACTACAGATGCACCTTCTGTAAAGAACGCCTGCTGCGGCAGCCGCTCGGCAGGTTCCCATGGCTCAGATTTCTGCTGCCCATCCGACGTTTCAAAGGCCCGCATTGCTTCACCGTCTTCAGTCGCCCTCCCGAGGTACTCTGCCTGCTGCCCGGACTTGCCGATGCCCTGAATCGCCAGGGCCCCGATTCCGGCGACGCCGATCAGCCACGCTACGGACTCAGTGACCACTCGCAAATCACCGGACTGCCCGGCCTGCTGATCCGTTTCGGCCGATTCTTCTCCATCATCGAACGCACTCTCTGGTTCGTCGTGCTGCTGTTCTTCCGCATCCTTGTCAGCCCGTTTCGATCACGCAGGAATCGACGCACGTACTCCAGCCAGTCGTCTGATTTCTCACAGGATCTGTCGTCGGGCAGATCCCGCCGACGGCGTCGCTCCAGTTCGCGTGATTCCAGCTCCCGTGATTCCGGATCCTGAACACTTCCATTACAGAACCATACAGATGCCCATCTCCGCCAGCATCGAGTCTTTTAATCAACTGGACTGCATCGTCATTTCCGACGCCAGCGAAACTCCCGATCTGCTCGTGGTACTCTGCCATGGCTTCGGAGCCCCCGGGGATGACCTCGCAGATTTCGGCCCGTGGCTCATGCAAAACAGCCCGCTGCTCGCCGCGCGCTGCCGCTTTGTCTTCCCGGCAGCACCGCTGGACCTCGCACGCTACGGTATGCCCGGAGCCCGTGCGTGGTGGCCCATCAACATGGCCATGCTGGCAAAGCTCAACGAAACTCAGGATTTCAGCCAGCTCACCGAAATGACTCCCCCGGGAATGCACACCGCCGCCGAACAACTGCACACAGCCATCAACCAGATGCAGCAACGCTGGCAGGTGCCTCACAATCGCTGCATCATCGGCGGGTTCTCACAGGGAGCCATGGTCACAACCTGCATCACACTGCGTCACCAGTTTCAGCCCGCACTGCTGGCCATCCTCTCCGGCACAATGCTGGAAAAATCTGACTGGACCCGCCTCGCCAAATCACACCCGGGTTGCCCGGTCCTGCAATCCCACGGCACACAGGACACCATCCTGCCAATCTCCCCAGCCCTCGAACTCCGCGACCTGCTGCACTCCAACCGCTTCACCGTGGACTTCATCCAGTTCACTGGACCACACACCATCCCCACCAACGTACTGCAACGACTGCAAAAACACCTGGAAGATCTGAGCCGCCAGGACGCGAAGCGAAGCCCCTCACGGACAACGCAAAACTGAAAACGAATCGCCCCTCGCCCCCGCAGCGGGAGAGGTTCGGGGGTGAGAGGGCAAAACGCCTCAGCACCAAACCAAAGGCCAACCCCGCACGGCATTGCAACGCAACTGCTGACTCACCCGCGGACTACCGTCCGCGGCTCGCCCGGCCACTGGCCACCGGCAACTGACTACTCATCCTTCAGCCAGTCCATTATAAAATCGTCCTCGCTTGAAACCCTGCGAGTC
>SXXK01000472.1 GCA_005791255.1 Planctomyces sp. | reverse complement strand
GGTGACTTCTCCAAGTCGATTTGACAGGGTTCTGGCGAGCATGGCAGGGGGCCCGGTAGCTGACCTGATCCAGCATTGGGACCCGCCGCATGGCTTCGATTGCCGCGGTCTCTACCTCTGAGTGACCATGTCCGAGGAGATTCACACCAAAACCGCCCACGAGGTCCAGCACGGGGCACTGTTTTCCCTGGACGTCGCGAAACAGGTAATCCCCCTTCCCCGCGGTGAACTCCACATCCAGTTTCAGCGCCTGAAGCAGTTGTCCGGCGTACGGCACTGAGTGTTCGAAGGCTGCCTCTCTGCCAAAATTCAGGGGTTCCATTTCAATCAGGGCCGCGTGTCGACCAGTCGGGGAATTCAGAGCGTCCAGCAGGTCCCCATGTTGCTCCGCGATTCGAGCAAAACGGAACTTTCCAGTATTTGTCCGAGGCAGTTCACCACTGATCAGTCCGATGGCCACCAGCAGACTGTGTCGCAGTCCGACATCGGCACTGCCCGACTGCAGGCGGTCGTGAAATGCAGCAATGCACTGCTGCAAATGATTGTGCAACTCCGGATCCTCGGGATCTGCCGCGCCGCAATACGCGATGGCAATCACTCCCGAGCGCCCCGGACTGTGACGGAGTATCAGCCCTTGAAACTGCTTCGCGAGGAACGCGTACCGCTGTTCAATGTCAGGGCTGGAAAGTTTCAGGCCACTTCCGAGATTAATGAAGTCGTCGGCGGCCCGCCCCAAATACTCGATTTCCCCGTTGCACACTCGAACAATATCACCGGTTCCCAGCCACTCCGGAAAAGGCGGCTCGCCCACGTAACCCATCGCACTGAATGGCGATTTCACGAACAGTTCGCCGACATTCGCATCCGGGTCTGTGAATCTGACAGCAACGGATACCCCCGGCAGCGGCCGTCCCAGCGATTTGCGACTGCCAGTTGTCTCGCCCAGTGAGTGTTTTGCAGATGAGCGGGATATCAGCGTGGACAGGATCTGCTGCGTCTCGGTCATGCCAAAAGCGTTCGCTGTTCGCACAGTCCCAAAGAGGTTTGCTGCTGCGTCATCCCACTCGGAACCCGAAGAGACAATGACCCTCAGAGATTTCAGGGCACGGCGGGCCTCTGGAATCGTGCGTCCCAGTCCTGCAAGTGCGTGGATGAGCGCGGGACCGGCTGTAAAATGCTGCGGAGGCCATGCCTGCAGCAGTCCCACGATCGCATGTGGTGCTTCATTCAGCCATTCCGGCGGGATCAGCAGCGTGGGGTTTCGTGTCCAAATCGCATGCAGGACATTGCGAATCCCCATCGAATGTGAAAACAGCGGGCACAGTGATGCACCACCGGTGACATGTTCATCCAGCAGTCCCGCAACCTGCCACGATTCTGCCACTGTGAGCAGTGCACGTTCTGAGTAACTCACCAGTTTCGGCGGACCGGTTGTGGCGGAGGTGGTCAGGATCAGAATTTCTGCGTCAATGTCCCGCTCGAGGTAACCCGATTGCTCTGCTGCAGCAGGGTTTCGATCGAAGGGCCAGGGAATTGGCAGCGGACAGTCAGCAATTCCCCAGTTGACCGCGCAGCCAGCCATCTGTTGCAGGGCTTGTTGAGTCTCCGGATGTGGCTGGCTGTCCTGTGTCGTCTCGGGAAACAGTACGAATCGGCAGGCGGTCTGCCGAAGTATGTGCGAGAGTACATCGGTCGAAGCCTGCATGGGCAAGACAACGCTGACACCGCATGACATCAGTGCCAAAGCATTGATGGCCACGATTAACTCAGAGACGTAAGGCAGTCGCAGCAGCGTAACCCGATCACCGGCAAATATCTGTCGTTCCGCGCACCATACTGCCGCCAGCCGATATGCGTGTTGCAGATCGGCAAGTGTAATGACCGCAATCTGACCCTCCAGAACCCCAATCAGTACAGGCCGCAGCAGTACATCCGAAGACTGCTCTGACAGCACCATCTCGCGCAGCGACTTAAAGCGAAACGCGGTCCATTGCGACAGTTCAATATTCGATTCTGCTTTCCAGTCAAACTCAGGCATCAGTCACCAGCCGTGGGTGAAAACAGGTTCAGATCAGATCGCCGTTGCAGAACACCCAGATGCTCACTGGTGAATTCAAGCACATCCCGACGATGCGTCTGCAGCCACTGATGAACTCGTGGCAGGCTGCGGCAGGGAAGATGCGGGAACAGGTGATGTTCCTTGTGCAGATTGAAATACAGAAACAGCCCTGAACAGGGAAGTTGCACGGATCGGGAGAAATTCACCTGCTGGCGAAATCGATATCTGCCCTCCGCCTCTGCCTTGCCGCCTGGCAGAAGTCCAACGTGCTGGTTCTGAGTGAAAAGATACTCATACAGCAAACCCGACAACCAAAAAGCCGCCGCCAGACAAACCAGCCAACGGTCCACGCCAATCACAGTGGCGAGCAGGGAATGCAGCAGGAGAGTCGCCAGCAGATTGCAGCAGTAACCCGCAAAGCACAGGGACGACTGGTGCTTTCGGCGGAGAAAGTCAAACAGCAGGTATGGCCCATAGACACCGCCCAGGTACAGTACTGGTACAACTCTGACAGCAACAAGAAAATTCACCAGTCGCTGCCAGGGATGATGACTTCCCGGAGCGGCGGTCGGATCCAAAGGAGTGCCAAGGAACGAGTGATGAATCGAGTGTCCCCGACGATAGCTGAAAAATGGCGTCAGGATGAACAGTCCCGTGAGCCAGCCGAAAGCCCCATTCAGGAGGCGGGATCTGCAGAGTGCGTTGTGCGCACATTCATGCAGCAGCAACTGCAACAGCAGCAAGGCGGATGCCAGTGACAACACAGCCGTTAAATGCAGAGCCAGGTTGTCGGTAATCAGCAGCAGGCAACTGCTCAAAGACAGCAAAACGCGACAGTCATCGCCGCAAATTCCCACGGGAATCGCACCGCACCAACCGTCCGGACGTGTTCCAGTACTGAGCGACACTCGTCCTTTGTGAGTACGGGAAATGCCGTATGGTTTGACACGTCATTATTCTCCCCACACGTCAACTCAAACACAAACTCAGAGCGTGATTACTGATTCTACGGGGAAAGCGAGCGATTGTTGAGCGCGCAGGCACGAAGTCAAAGCGGGTACCCCCACCTTATCCTGCGAAAGTCGAGCGAATGTCTGTAATGAGTGCTCGTCAGGCTGTCTGTATGCTACCGCAAGCCAACCGTGTCTTAATGTTTAAACGCAGCGCAGTCTGATGAATCCGTGACGTTTGCCGGGATTTTCAAAAATCCTTGAGCAGATCGAATGGATCACTGTCGAGAAGTGTTGGGGAGTTCAGTACCAGCTGACATGGGTTCTGTGAGCAGAAACTCAGGAATTGCCATGTGAATCGATGTCTGTCAATCAGCGTGCCTCAGCGGATAACTGCTGTTACACAGGTTTAGCCAGCAGGCCACAGGCTTCGCGGACGCGAGCCAGCACCTCCTGAGCCCTCGCCCTGGCTTTTGCAGCACCCTGACGCAAAATATCCTCCAGCTGGTCCGGGTTGGCCTCCAATGCTGCCCGTCGCTCAAACGCCGGGCCAAACATTTCCATAGCCGCCTGAAACAGCTGCTCCTTCGCCTCACCATACCCCATGCCGCCGGCTTCGTAACGCTGCCGCAAAGCGGCCTGACGCTGCTCGTCTGCAAACAGACGGTACAGCTCAAAGACAGTACAGGTATCCGCGTTTTTCGGCGATTCCACTGCAGTTGAATCAGTTGTGATACTCATGATCTTCTTCCGCATCTTCTTCGGCGTTTCAAAGATATCGATAGTGTTGCCATAACTCTTCGACATCTTCTCGCCGTCGAGGCCCGGCACCTTTGCTGATTCCGGCAGCACCATGGCTTCCGGCAGCTGCAGACAATCACCGTAGATGGAGTTGAACCTTTGAGCCAGATCGCGAGCCACCTCGACGTGTTGAATTTGGTCGGCGCCGACGGGCACATGAGTACTGTCGTAGGCCAGAATGTCGGCAGCCATCAGCACCGGGTACGTAAACAGTCCCGCATCCGCAGCGAGTCCCTTTGCCTTCTTATCCTTGTAGGCGTGGCACTTTTCCAGCAGATGCATTTGAGTGATGGTCATCAGCAGCCACGTCAGTTCAGTGACTTCGGGCACGTCTGACTGCCGAAACAGACAGGCACGGTCCGGATTCAGGCCCAGTGCCAGCAGATCCATCGCGGCGTCCCGAATGTTCTGCCGCAGCAGATCCCGGTCGCGGATTGTCGTCAGCGCGTGAAAATCGGCGATGAAGAAAAAGGACTGCTCCTGGCCCTGCAGTGCAATGTACTGGCGGATGGCACCGAAATAGTTGCCCCAGTGAAAACGCCCCGTGGGCTGAATGCCGGAAAGTACTCGCATGGATGTGCCAGATTCACTTTGAAGTTGTTTGAGTATGCAGGCAGCCGATGATCTCACCGGGACCCGTCGCCCCCAGAGATTGAATCGCCTCAGGAAGCTCAGTGATCAGCTGATTCGCCAAACCTGGATTGTAAAAATTGGCTGTGCCAATCTGGACCGCCGTCGCACCCGCTACCAGAAATTCCATCACATCGTCCAGCGACTGTATACCACCTATGCCGATGATTGGTACCTGCACAGCACGGCGAACCTGCCACACAATGCGAAGTGCCAGTGGCTTGATTGCTGGCCCGCTGAGCCCCCCAAGGATATTCCCCAGCACCGGACGACGACGTCGCCAGTCTATCGCCATGCCCTGAAAGGTGTTCACCAGTGAAACCGCGTCAGCACCGGCTTCCGCCACCGCCTGGGCAATCGGAACCACACTGGTGACGTTCGGAGTCAGCTTGGCAATCACCGGCAATCGACACGACTGACAAACCGACTTCACCACCTGGCCTGCCAATGCCGGATCCGTCCCAAAATCCACTCCCCCGGACACGTTCGGACAAGAAATGTTCAGCTCAATTGCAGCAATTCCCGGAATACCGTCCAGAACCTCGGCCATCCGGGGAAAATCATCCATGCACTTCCCGGCTATGTTCACGATGATGGATGTTCCCAAAGTCAGCAGCCATGGCAGCTTTTCGGCCACAAACTGATCAAAGCCATCATTGTCCAGACCGATGGAATTCAGCATTCCGCTGGCCGTTTCCACGGTGCGCGGCGGGGGATTACCGGGTCGAGGTGCTGGTGTGACCGTTTTAGGGATAATCCCACCGAGTTTTTCGAATTCCACAAAGGCCGACATCTCACGCGCGTAGCCGAACGTTCCTGAAGCCACCAGGATTGGATTTTTCAGCTGCAACCTGTTTAGTCGGACGCTTAAATCCATGTTTTTCAACACTTCTGCGGGCAGAAAACGATCTTTCATCAGGCACTGACGTCCACCGACGTCAGCCCCTTCCAAACGCAATGATAACAAATGCGGGGAAGAATCGGGAGAATTGGCCGGTGGAATTGAGCGTCAGCGGTCTGGCTGGCAATCCTGAGAAGTTTGCATCCTGCAACCCGGCAGGAACCGAGTCTTCCCGGAAAAACACTGCTTGCACGCGGTGCGCAGCCACGAGTACATTCACTACGTCGCAGATCCGCCGGGCTCAGAAACTTCAGAGGCTGTCATGAACCAACAACAGCAGGCCAGACTGTATCTGGGCATCGATCTGGGGGGCACAAACATCAAAGCCGGCGTCGTCAGCGATTCCGGACTGCCGTTGGGGTTTGCCAGCGTGCCAACGGAAGCTCAGATTGGCCCTATGCACGGGGTGCAGCAGATGGTCAGGGCCGCAGAACTGGCCTTGCTGAAGGCCGGGGTTAATTTCCCTCAAATCACCGCTGCCGGACTGGCCAGTCCCGGCACCATGGATATTCCGGCAGGAATGCTGCTGGAACCCACAAACCTGCCCGGTTGGGATCAATTCCCTGTTCGTGACCAGGTCGCCAAAGCACTGGGCCTGCCCACCATCCTGCAAAATGATGCCAATGCCGCGGCTTACGGTGAATACTGGGCTGGCCAGGCAAAGCATGCTCAAAGTCTCGCGTTTTACACGCTCGGCACCGGGCTTGGCGGTGGACTGATCATCGACGATCACATCATTGAAGGTCGGCATTCCCACGGTGGCGAACTGGGCCATGTGATCCTCGAAATGCACAACGGCCGATACTGCAACACCGGACAGTACGGTACCGCTGAGGCCTACGTCAGCGCCACTGCGCTGCTCAGACGCTTCACTGGACAGCTGGAAGGCGGGGCTGTGACCTCAGTCCGCAATCGGCTGCTGGCAGGCCAGACGCTCACGCCGCTGATGATTGCCGAAGAAGCCGAACATGGCGACCAGGTGTCACTCGAACTGATCATGGAAATGGCTCAGTGTCTGGGTGCCACCATCACCTCCTGCGTGCACGTCATCGATCCCGATATGGTACTGCTGGGTGGGGCCATGACGTTTGGGCGCGACACCACGATGGTTGGGCGTGAATTTATGCAGCGAGTTCGTCAGGAGTTCCGGACGCGTACCTTTCCGACGCTCGCTGAAAAAATCACGATCGACTGGGCATCACTCGGCGGTGATGCCGGATTCATCGGCGCCGCTGGCTGTGCCCGACTGGCTGTTCAAAAGGGGCGACTGTCAGCTGGCTGATGGATCAGCGTGCCCCGGCACGCACGGGGGCTGCTGTCGAGATGAACCCGGCCGGTGATTCGCTTCTGGGCAAACGCAGAGTGAATGTCGTGCCGCGACCCACCTCGCTTTCCACCCGAATGCGACCGTGGTGCGATTCCACAATTTTCAAGCACACCGCCAGCCCGAGTCCAGTGCCCCCCTGACCACGGTCATCCGGAGCTTTTGTCGTGTAGAACGATTCAAAAATCCGCGGCAGCTTGTCCTGCGGTATCCCGCACCCATTGTCGGCCACGACCAATTCGGCCCAGCCCTCGTCAGGGTTATCCCGCACGATCAGCCGCAGCCGGCCCGCTTCCTTCATGGCTTGACGAGCATTCACGATGAGATTCATCAGCAGTTGCTGTATCTGGCTGGAATTCGCCATCGCCCAGACATTTTCCGCGGCCTGCAGATCCACCGTAATTCGATGCATCTGCAGATCCTTCTGAACCAGCACCAGCACGTCGTCCAGCAGACGTTTCAGGTCCTGAGGCTCAATCCGGCTGGAAGTACTGCGGGCATAAGACAGCATGCCGGTGGTGATCTTCGCAGCTCGCTGCGATGCTGTGAGGATGCGGTCGAGCGCCTTTGTGCGGGTCGCTTCGTCGGGGTGTCGCAATCCCATTTTCGCGTAATTGATGACCGTCGTCAGGATATTGTTGAATTCGTGAGTGATCGACGACGCCAGCGCACCGACCGAACTGAGCCTTTGTGCACGCATCAGCTCCTCTTCGAGACGGGCCATGCGTTCTGTGAGTTCCTGAACCTGCTGTGCTGGGTCGGTCATATCTGCCGTCGCCTGTCCGCTGCTGCTGTGGGTCACCTGGTCCGTATCGGCATAATCAGAGCCTTTGCTGCAGTCCTCCTGTCCGGCATTTCAGACAAATTCAAATCCAGGCAGAGATTTTTGGTTTACCAGAATTTCCACCAGGGCTTCGACGGTTTTGCGGGTTCGTCACCCCAGCCTCCGGGCGGGGCGGCCAGCCTCGATTTCAGGAAGGTCAGATACTTCGGATCCTGGCTGAGAAACATCTCGATGCCAGCCCCCATGAAGGCGCGAGCCAGTTCGTCGGCTGCTCGAGACTCATTACCGAGCTCCAGTTGGCACTGCCCGAGTCGCAGATGCAGGAAAGGATTCCCAATTGCATCCGGACAGTGCATCGCCGAGGTCAGATTATCCCGCCCTGCCTGATAATCCCGGTCGAGAAAGTTGGCGTCACCGATCGCGGTCAGCAGCCAGGTTGCTGCTTCCCACTCTGTCTTTGGTTCCGGCAGCAGATCCCACGCAGCCCAGTACTTTTGGGTGGCTGCGGAGTATTCGGCACTTTCGGCCAGTGCATCCCCTTCGGCAGCGAGTTCCTGAATGCGCTCGTCAATGTGATCCGGCAACCCAGACATACACCATTGTCCTTTCAACTTTTCCGACTCAAGGCTGCATAAAGAGCAAACGCCTTGACAACCTTTCATCGCGAATGCGGAAAGCACTAGAGATAATGACGCCATAGCCGAATGACAAGTTGATACAGCTGGATTGTGTTGCAGCGTGCAAACTGCAGATCTGTCGTGGCTGGCTGAGAGGAGGCCTGGAGATGATTCAGCACTGCACGTGATTTGGCGTTCAGGCACTGCGGACCTCAGGTGTCGCCGAGGTCCAGTCGCTGCCTGAGTTCTGTGTGCAGCTGCTGGAGTTGTTCGATGC
>SXXK01000471.1 GCA_005791255.1 Planctomyces sp. | reverse complement strand
GTCATCGCACGGCAATGACGGAGGCGAAATTGAAGCACTGAAACCAGGGAATTACCGCAGAAAATCCCGCATCCGTCAGGCGCTGCACGTGCCGCTGCAGGGGTTCAGGAATCAGCATATTCTCAATTGCCGAACGCTTCTGCGCGATTTCCAGGTCCGAATAACCATGCGCCCTTTTGAAGTCATGATGCAGCTTTGTCATCAGTTCCTGCTGCCGCGAATCCTCAAAGCAGATTTTCTCGGACAGCAGCAGGGCCCCGCCGGGCAGCATGCCAGCAGCAATACTTTTCAGGACATCGTCCCGTTCTGCGGGCGGAAGAAACTGCAGGGTCAGGTTGAGGACCACGAGCGAGGCGTTGGTAACCTGCACCTGCCGCAGGTCGGATTCCATGACGATCACCGGAGCTCCGGGTTCCCATGACGGCAGCAGCTGCTGCAGCCGCTGAATCATGGCTGCAGAATTGTCCACCGCATGAACGCGAACGGACGGGTCAGCACGACGACGAATCAGCCGAGTCGCCGCACCCAGCGAACAGCCAAGGTCCCAGACACTGCTGCCGGGCTGCACATACTGCACAGCCAGCTGTTCAATGACCGACAGAATCGAGGCGTAGCCCGGGACGGACCGCGCAATCATGTCGGGGAAGACCCGCACGACATCCGAGTCAAACTGGAAGCTGCCCACTGTTGTCAGCGGGACGGAGTAGATGTCGTCGCGGGATGACATGGCGGGCCCGAGGTCAGGGTTTGACTGCAGCCGGTGCCGCGGTCTTCTCAGGAGCCCGCAGTTTCCAGGCGGTCACCCAGTCTTCGCCAGTCAGGCGGAAACCGAAATCCTTCTGCAAACGCTGCCCCATATCCGGATAGTGCCCGGCGCCGTAGAAGATGCCGATGCGTCGGTGCTTCTTCAGCTGGTACTGCAGAACGTCGAGGCACTTCAGGTTGCGTTCCGTGATGATGGTGGATGTACCGTCCTTCCCTGCGAAGGCTGTGCCCTCACCAGCTTTCACGATCTGGCTGGCGGCAATGCGACGAGCTGCCCACGATCGGTCCGAGGAGACGGCCGACAGCATAATGTCGAGGTTCATCGCCAGCGGATTGACCTTCTGCTGGCTGGACATCGACTTGCCCATTTCAGACAGCAGCATCTGCGAAAATGATTCGCCGCGTTTCTTCATCGTGGCCTCGAACTCCTCAGCCGTCATGTCCGCGTGCACAAAGTTGTGCGGCGAGTAATCGACGGCGGCAAGCTGGAATTCCATGCCGAGCACATCCTTCATCCCCAGTTGCAGCACGGAAATGGCGGCAAAACCGATCTTCGCATCATCCCACGATTCGGCATCGACATCGGCATCGACATCGACATCCGCATCCGCACGACCGCCCCCGGTGCCGGGCCGCAGCCCCTGCCGGACGGCTTCTTCCGGCATGACCGCTTCGAACAGTACAACGTCGTACTTTGGGAACAGGGCATTGAGATCCTTGTAGTACTGAGCATCCCCGAGGTGGATGGCCCCGATGAGATCGACTTCTGCGTCGGGGTATTTTGCGGAGTCCTTGAAGTGGGCGACTGACGTTTCGAGTGCGACGGCCAGTTTGCGTTCGTTTTTGCGAATGCGGATGTACTGTGGCTGGGGTTCTGTCGAGTCGGGGGCGTCGGCTGACTGACCGCAGGCCGACACCGGCAGCAGACTAAGCAGGAGGCCAAGTACACACCAGATCGGTGGTCGAGACCGCAGACCCGGAGTACAGGTTTCGGTCGGATGGCAGTGCAGACGGCTGTGACTTGGCATTTTGAGATTGCTCCAGGTGACCGCAGAAAATCTGGTTTCAGCATCATCAGCATAGTCGCCTTTGCCCGGAAACTGCAACTGCGGGCGGATTTCTCGATTACAGGGAGCCTTTGCACGGCGGGAAAGCCGGATGCATACCGGGAAAGACCTGGCGATTTTTGGAAAACGGATTTTCGAGCGGAACCTTCGCCGCAAGTCCGTGTTACTGGCCATATGCCTGCTGACTCGTCCCGAATCCTGGGGGCCTGATCCCTGCAAATCAGCCTGAATTGCGGAATGACGGCGTATTTTCGAAGTGATGGGCGACTTTGGCTGTCGCGCAGGTGAGTAACATGAACGTGATTATGTGCTTGTGTTCACTGTCCTACCTTGATCCGGGTGCCGGCAGTCTGCTGATTCAGGCCCTGGTGGGCGGTGCTGCCGGTCTGCTGGTGGCATTCCGCCACTTCTGGAGCACCTTTCGTGCGGGGCAGCGCGCTGACTCAGCGAGCAAAAACTAGTGTCCGCCGGGTTGTCTCCGGAGGCCAGCTTCGTGCCCGGTTCCTACCGCGATCGGTCGGCTCGTGTCTTTGTGGCGGGTGACCAGGTACTGCGTGGACTGACTGCCGAGGCGGCGGAAGTCTGGCAGCGGCTGCAGCCGTCGACATTCTGGCGGCAGATCACGGCGGCAGGTCAGGTCGTACCGACTCAGGAATCTGCGGATAGCCAGGGGTGGGCCAGTGCCCGCGGGTATCCGCTGGTGCTGCAGCATGAGCGGGTTCCTGAACTGTCGTGGCCGTGGGAGTGGAGTTTTTCGATGCTGCGGGACGCAGCTCTGCTGCAGTTGAGTTTACTGCAGCAGGCTTTGCCGGCCGGGTTTGACATGGCGGATGCGACGCCGTTCAACTTTCAGTTTCGCGGGGCGAATCCACAGCTGATTGACGTGGGTTCGCTGCGGCTGCGGCACGAGCAGGGAATCTGGGAAGGCTATCGTCAGTTTTGCGAACAGTTTCTGGCTCCGTTGCTGCTGCAGTCGTGGAAGCAGGTGGATTTTCAGCCGTGGCTGCGCGGTCGCATGTCCGGAATTCCGCTGCGGCAGCTGTCCGGACTGCTGAGCTGGCGGGATCTGCTGTTTCGACGGGGCGCGTTCACGCACATCTGGCTGCACAGCCGGATGGCTGCAGCGATGCGGCATCGCGGTGGCGGTGAAGGCACTGCAGCACTGAGCACGCAGATGGTTCTGAACAATCTGCAGGGGCTCAGTACTCTGCTGCAGTCACTCAAATGGACAGCCGTGGATTCTGAGTGGCGGGACTATTATGAAACGGCGGAGCATGCGTCAGCGCACGAGGCGGAGAAGTCGCGGTTTGTGCGGGCGGCCTGTGATCGCGTGCAGCCGCAGCTGACGTGGGATCTGGGTTGCAATCAGGGGCGGTTTTCCCGCATTGCTGCGGAATGGGGGCGTGTGCTGGCGCTGGATGCTGACCATGCGGTCATTGAACGCCTGTACTGCAGTCTGACCGGGGAAGCGTCTGACAGTCTGTCGCGGCAGCGGATTACTCCACTGGTCTGCAATCTGGCGGACCCCAGTCCGGCTCAGGGCTGGAGGTTGAGTGAGCGGGGTTCACTGGAATCGCGCAGTCGGCCGCAGCTGGTCCTGTGCCTGGCACTGATTCATCATCTGGTGATGGGCAGCGGTCTGCTGCTGGAGGATGTGATCAGCTGGCTGGCGTCGCTGCAGGCTCCGGTGGTGCTGGAGTGGGTTGAGCGGACGGATCCGATCATTCGCAACATGCTGCAGCAGCGGCGGGATGTGTTTGCGGACTATTGTGATGAGCGACTGCAGGCGGCTGTTGGCAGGCATTTTCGAACGGTGACCGAGCAGAGATTGTCGGGAGGCAGTCGCACTCTGCTGCTGCTGCTGCCGCTGTCAGCGGCGACCGGGGGCGAGGCATGACTGAGGCTGCCGAGTATCTGCCATCAGCTCGCGAACAACTGCTGCAGCTGACGGGGCTCAGTGCCATGGGAGTGGCCCTGCCGCTGGCTGATCGCCTGGCAAAAAATTCTCAGTACCTGATTCTTGAGGACTATTCGACCACGGCAGTACTGGCGGTACTGATGGTGTTTTTCCCCGGCCTGCCACTACTGCTCTGGCTGACCGTGCGGACCATGACCGCACTGTTTGGCTGTTCCACGGGAACTCGCTGTTTCGGTCTGTTTGTGTCACTGCTGGCTGCGACTTTCGGGATGTCCGTTGTGCGGGTGTTAACGGTGTCCGCAGGACTGGGACAAGCGGGTCTTCCAGAGCTGTTGCCGGCCGGCATCATGGCGTTTGCTGCACTGTGGCTGCCGACCCTGCTGCGGCGTTCGGGTGGACTGCGACAGTTTCTCTGCCTGCTGTCTTTTGGCAGTCTGGCGGTACCGGCAGTGCTGCTGGGCTCGGCCGGTATTCGCTGGCAGCTGCTGGGACACGCGGGAAGGTCCGCTGGGTTCGGAGACACACTCCGGAATCCCGTTCCGATCGTCATGGTTGTATTCGATGGCCTGAATGGGATGTCACTGCTGAATGCGTCGGGCGAGATTGATCGCCAGCGTTTTCCGGCGTTTGCAGAACTCGCAGACCTGGGGACCATGTATCGAAATGCCAGTACCGTGCATCCCCGCACTGACCACGCGCTGCCTGCCATGCTGACCAGCACATTTCCGCAGGAAGAGCAGACTCCCGTGGAAGCCGACTATCCACCCGGATTATTCCGGCGGATTTTCGAAACAGGTCAGTTCGACATGCACGTGTTTGAACCGATGACGCGAATGTGTCCGACGGAACTGCGTCAACTGAAGCACGGGCGGAGTGTATCTCAGCAGACCGCTCGACTGCTGTCTGTGCTGCTGCGTGTTGCCGCGCAGATGTGCCTGCCGCTGGAACTGGCCCCTGAAGACTCACTGATTCCGCGGGAGTGGTTTGGTCTGCTGCCCCAGTCGCGAGCCAGTCGCGTTCAGAAGGGGCTGGTTGTTTACGGCTGGGATACAGCACGGCGTGAGCAGGTGCAGCATTTTGTGGAATGCCTGCGGCCCGGGAAACAACCTGGGTTCTACTTTCTGCATCTGGCTCTGCCCCATTATCCGTGGTCGGTTTTGCCGTCCGGGGCTCCCTGTTTCCCGTGTGCCGACGTCAGTCTGAGCGTGGCGGGGCTGGCCGACGAAACATGGACATCAGATGAGTGGCTGGTCAATCAGGCGTGGGATCGCAGTTTGCTGCAGACTTTGTACGCGGATCGCTGCGTCGCGATGATTCTGCAGACTTTGCGGCAGCAGCAGACTCTGGATCAGACGCTGCTGATTGTTACGGCGGATCACGGAATGTGCTTTGTGCCAGGGGCATCCCTGCGGGAACCGGTGGCGGAAACACTGCCGGATCTGCTGCCGGTTCCGCTGCTGATCAAGCTGCCAGGGCAGCAGCGGGGCAGTGTGACGGATCGGAATGCGGAGATCACTGATATTCTGCCGACGATTGCTGATGTTATCGGCATGGAATCGGATCCTGCGTGGGCAGGGAGTTCGCTGCTGACGGACGAGGTGCGGGCGCGGAAGACGCTGCAGGGGCCGCACCCGTCGATTCTGGCTCCGGATTTTCCCCGGCGGTTTGAACATACGCAGCGGTTGCAGCGGGTGTTTGGTGCGGGGGGGCCCGGCGACCGGATTGGTCGACTGGCGGCGATTCCCGGTCTGGCGGGCCGTCGAGTGGACGAATTCGCGGTGCTGGAATCTGCGGTGCGTGCCGTGATTGCTCCGGGAGTTGTGGGGCAGCATGTGCCGCCGACTCCGACTAACCCGGGCAGTTCGTTCACGGCCAGTCTGCTGCATGGGAAACTGCTGGCGGGCACAGACCGGGCAACCGGATTTGAGCAGCCGGTATGGCTGGCGGTGGCAGTTTCCGGGCGGATTGTCGCCACCACTCGCACCAGCACAGATCCTCGCTGGAACCGCGTCTGGACGGCGTATGTGCCGGAGTCTGAGGTGCCGGAGGCAGTGCAGCCGGTGGAACTGTATGAAGTACCGGATCCGGCAGCACCGCGGGAGCTCCGACG
>SXXK01000470.1 GCA_005791255.1 Planctomyces sp. | reverse complement strand
GATTTTTGTGGTGATTTTTCCGAGCTTTTCGAGGGCCTTTTGTTTTGTTTCGGCGGTCATCCATTTCAGACCGTGAATGCTCTGTTCGTAGGTCTTCATGAGGTTTCCGACCAGTTCGATCATCCGCTGGCGGGATTCCGGGGGGAAATGTCGACGCACATAAAGCTGTCCGAGAGGTTCACCGAGTACGCCAAAGTCCCCTGCTCCGGCCCCCGATGTGGCATCGACGGCCTTTTTCCAGCGTGGTTTCTGCTGGGGAACTCCGGAAACCGCCTTGTCGTGCAGTTCGAAGTGGGCGTCAACAAATGGTTTGGGCAGGTAAGGGGCTGCGGTGTCCAGCAGGTGGAAGCGGGCGTAGGCTTTCCATGCGTCCAGTCCGGCTGCGGTGGCGACGGCACCGAGTTTTTCAAAGTAGCTGGGGGTGACAACGTTGACTTCAGGTACTCCGGGAACTCCGGAGACTTCGAGGAAGACGTTCCAGGGGATGGCGGGAGCAGTCGTTGCCAGCTTTGCTGCTGACATCAGATTGTAACGCTTCTCGGCATCGCGCAGTTCCGTGCGTGACCACTGGATTTCTGCCAGTGATGTTTCCAGCTGAATGATCTGATCGGCTGCTGCGGCTCCAGCGGGAATCTCTGCCAGTTCGAAGAGTCTGGTGATGTAAGTGTGGAGAGCAGTGCGGGCGGATTTGTAATCGGGGCGGTCACCGAGGTAGTAGTCGCGATCGGGCAGAGTCAGTCCGCTCTGAACCACGTGGACGAGGTAGCGTTTGGAGTTTTTGTCATCAACGGAGACGTAGAATCCGATGGGACCGGGCATGCCGTAGATTCCGGCACTGGCGAAGAATCGAGTCACATCTTCGGGCGAAGCGAGACCATCGATGGCTGCGAGCTGTTCGCGGATCGGGGCAAGGCCGCGAGCAGCGATCAGCTGCTCGTTCATATAGCTTTTGTAGAAGTCACCCACCTTGCGACTGATGGCATCCGTCGGATTGCTGACGGCTTCTTCAATGATGGTCCGAATATTTTCGCGGGCTTCATCATCGAGCCGGGTGAACGAGCCATAGTTGGATTTGTCCGCCGGAATTTCGGTGGACATCAGCCAGCGACCATTGACGTGCAGGAACAGATCATCCTGGGCTCTGACAGATTTGTCGAAGCCGTCGGGGTCGAGTCCGGAGTGTGGTTCGTCCGCGGTTGCAGCAGCACAGAGAAAGGCGAGGGAAAGCAGCAGCAGTCGGTGAAGCATGTGAGTCCTGACGTGAAGGTTGGTAACAGCGGACAGCGGGCGATCGAGGTCGACCGGCTCAGCCGACTCCATTGACAACATTGGGCAGTTTCTCTCCGCGGAGGGCAGCGAGGGCCAGCGAAGCGGCAGTTTCCCTGAGTTTTCTGACAGCCGGGACACTGGCGGAAGCGATGTGCGAAGCGAGAATGACCTGGGGCATTCGGCGAATGGGGTGATCAGCCGGAATGGGTTCCGGGTTGAAGACATCGAGTGCGGCTGAGGCGACGTGTCCTGACTGGAGTGCGTTTGTGAGCGCCTGCGGATCGATCAGATCACCGCGGGCCAGATTGACCACAACCACTCCGGGTTTGGTCAGTTTGAGCGAGTTTTCATTGAGCATACCGCGAGTCCCGGCGGTGGACGGGCAATGCAGTGAAAGGACGTCGGCCTGTGCGAGCAGTTCATTCAGTGACAGCGGGATGGCTCCGGCGGCTGCGACGCTGGCTGCGGGAACAACCGGGTCGTGGACCAGAATACGGCACTTGAAGGGACGCAGTCGCGCGGCGACTTCCTGCCCGATGCGACCAAACCCGACCAGTCCGACAGTCAGGTGCTTCAGGGTCCGCAGTGACTCAAGAGGCGTGGCAAGTCCCCAGTTGCCCGTCGCGATGTGCTGTGTGTTGGGTACGACCTGCCGGGTTGTGGCCAGGATGAATGCGAGGGTGTGATCTGCCACTTCATCGATGCAGTAGTCGGGCACATTGCAGACCGGAATTCCGCGGGCGGCGGCCGCCGCGAGGTCCACATTGTCCACGCCGATGCCGTAGCGGACGATGACGCGAGCTTTCTGCATGGAACCGATAACGTCAGCGTTCAGCGGGGCAAATTGGGTGATTACGGCATCCGCGTCGCTAACAAGTGCCGGCAGTTCTCCGGCGGTCCGTTTTTCTTTCCAGGCGTCAAGTGTGTGTCCGGCCGCCTGCAGGATGTCGGCTTCGATGCTGAGATCGGGGAAGGTGTAATCAGTAACGACGGCACGCATCGCGGTGGGACTCCTGTATTCAGTTCTGAACCAGCAGCCTGCAAGGGTGGCTGATGCGATCAGAACGGTCTGACTGAAGTCCTGATTCTGGTGTGAGTTGGCGGGGAAGGCAACTGAGCCCGCAGATGTTTCCGAGCGATCGATGCGGATCTGATCTTGGCGAAATTGTGTGGAATCGCTAGTCTGCAGGGTCAAACAGGAAAACGGCTGGTTTTGACCGGTCGGCATGACGCATCCGGCGCAGGTCGGGACAGTCCAGGGACGGGATTGGGTCAATGGAATTCAATGTGCGGCCTCCGGGTCGAAACTGTTCGATTTCGGGCAGGGCATTTCGCCCGGGGGAATCGTGCTGGTCGGTACTGGTGGAAAAAAACGGCGAAATTGTTCGTCAGGACATAGCCGAGGAGCACTGGCAGGGACCTCCTCAGGGTGCGATCGGCCACTGGCGGTGTCCGGCGAATGCGGCTCCTGAAAGTCAGCGTTTGAAGCTGGATGCGGAGTCATTGTTTGAGTATTTCCTGCAGCTGCAGGAATCTCCGAATGTGGTGCAGCGGCAATATCGGTATGTGCTGGCGCTGTTGCTGCTGCGGAAGCGGCGACTGGTGCTGGAGGAGGTTGTGGAGGTTGAAGAGCGACCGGCGATGAGGCTGGTGGGCAGTGCCGGTGAGGGTCCGTTTGACGTGCAGGAAGAGGAATTGACAGAGGACGAGATTGGTCGTCTGCAGCAGCAGTTGTTTCAGACGGATCGGGCGGCAGCGTGAGTTTGCGACAGGGATGGTTTCAGATGTTCCGGATTCGCTCACTGGTGACAGTGCTGCTGCTGGTGACGCTGAGTGGTTGCCGGCTGAATCAACTGATGGTCTGGCCTGAGCGGCGCAGTGCGGATCCGGTGTTGCCTCCGACGATCGAAAGTGCTGAGCTGGTGGCGTGGCTGAACAGCAGGACGGAGGGGCTGGAATCGTGGCGCAGCACGGACGTGAAAGTGCATGTGCGGATGCCGGGGCTGCCGATGCCGCAGAAGCTCAGTGGGTCTCTGGCCTGCAGTGCTCCGCGCAGCTTCCGTCTGGTAGCGCAGAATCTGGTGGGACTGGCGGATTTTGGCTCGAACGATGACCTGTGCTGGGCGTATGCGAAGCCGGGTGAATCGATCGTGCTGACGTGGCAGCATGAAGATGCGGGTCTGCTGTCGATGCTGCCGGGTGGGTTGCCGCATCTGGATTCGGACTGGCTGATGACCATTCTGGGAGTGGCTCCACTGGACCCGGCCTCGTGGCAGCTGGAGCAGTCCGGGCAGCGGACGGTCCGTCTGGTGTCGATGGAGACTGATTCTGAGGGGCGGAACCTGGAACGCAGTATTCTGGTGGATCTGGTGAAGGGTGAGGCGCGTGAGCATGTGCTCAGGGACGGTTATGGCAACGTGCAGGTCAGGGCTCAGCTTTCGGATTATCGTCCGCAGGGTGGAGTGGATCTGCCGCATATTATTCGGGTGAATTTTCCGGCGACGGATACGGAGCTGACGATTTCGATCGGGAAAGTTTCGGTGAACAGTCCGCAGGAGGCGCGTTTGTGGGAACCTCCGCGGGGCGAGGGGTTGCAGCAACTGGATGTGCGAGAGGTGCTGGCCCAGCTGGAGCGAGGTGGTGGTCCGCAGTTTCAGGAGCAGTCTGAGACGATTCAGTCTGAGGCACGGGCGAATGCGGCACTGCGGCAGATTGCGGAACAGCGTGAACTGTCGGACGAACCGGTGTTTGACTCACCGGCAGCGCCACCGCGACGGTTCCGCTGGTTTCCGTTCCGGAAGTAGCTGACCAGCATTTGCTGAGGAACAGAGACGGTTTTGAACGGTGGGGAGATGACCGATGCTGGCGAAGCAGATGGGGCGGTGGTGTGTGCTGGCGATCAGTCTGTGTGTCGAAGGCCCTGCGAGTGCTGCGGATGAGCCGCGTTCCCGGCCGGTCGTGGTGAGTGCGGAGGCCGCGGAGATCCACAGCAGCGGTATGCTGTTTGACGGGCACAATGATCTGCCGTGGGAGATTCGGGACAGGGGTAATTCGTCTTTTGATCAACTGGATATTGCGCGGGAGCAACCAGGGCTGCATACGGACATTCCACGACTGCGTCGCGGCGGACTGAAGGCACAGTTCTGGTCTGTGTACGTTCCGGCGGGGACGGCAGAGACGGGGGATGCACTGCTGCAGACCATGCAGCAGATTGAGATCGTGAAGGCGATGCTGAAACGTTATCCGGAGACGTTTGAGCAGGCTGCAACTGCTGCAGATGTGGAGCGAATTGTCAGTGCGGGTCGTGTCGCCTCCATGATGGGTGTGGAGGGCGGTTACAGTATTGAGGAGGATCCGGCAAATCTTGAGCGACTGTATGCAGCGGGCTGTCGCTATATGACTTTGACGCATTCAAAGTCGCTGTCGTGGGCGGATTCAGCAACGGACAAGCCGCGGAACGGCGGACTGACGGAGTTTGG
>SXXK01000469.1 GCA_005791255.1 Planctomyces sp. | reverse complement strand
TGGAAGGGCCTGATCAACGATCCGCACCTGAACGACACGTTCGACATCGGGGAAGGGCTCCGCAGGGCTCGCCAGACCCTGTGTCAGGTGAACAGCACCGGGTTGCCGGCAGCCACAGAAATGCTGGAACCGATTACTCCGCAGTACATCGCGGATCTGATCACTGTGGCCTCCATTGGTGCTCGTACCACGGAATCGCCGACTCATCGGCAGATGGCCAGCGGGTTATCGATGCCGGTGGGTTTCAAGAACAGTACTGAGGGCAGTCTGGAAGTGGCGATCAACGCCATGAAGGCTGCTCAGGCGCAGCACCGTTTCCTTGGTATCGACGGCAACGGACAGACCTGCGTCATGACGACTCGGGGAAACCAGTATGGTCACCTGATTCTGCGTGGCGGTCGCAATGGCCCCAACTATCATGCTGAGGCGGTTGCCGAGGCCAGTGCGATGCTGAAGGCAGCGCAGTTGCCGCCGCGGTTGCTGGTGGACTGCAGTCACGCCAATTCCAGCAAGGATTATCGGCGTCAGCCACAGGTCTGGAACGATGTGATTGGTCAGCGTGCGGCCGGCAATTCTGAAATTGTGGGGCTGATGCTGGAAAGCAACCTGTGCGAGGGTGCTCAGACGCTGGGTCCGGACCCTGCCGGTCTGCAGTATGGCGTCAGTATTACGGACGGCTGCATCAGTCTGGAAACCACCGCACAGCTGCTCCGGTCTGCTCGCCAAATGCTCAGGTCCGGTCGTCGGTCCGGGTAAGTTCGGCGTAACTGAAAAGCGAAAGTGTGGCTGTGCATGCGGGTCTTAAGCCGTGAGCAGGTCCGGCGTCTGGATCAGGATGCGGTGCAGCAGCTGGGTTTGCCGTCACTGCTGCTGATGGAGAATGCTGCGCGGGGGTTGTGTGCGGCGATTCTGCAGTTGCGGCAGCAGGCTGCGGGCCGGATCGTGATTGCTGCCGGTGCGGGCAACAACGGCGGCGACGGACTGGCGGCAGCGCGGCTGCTGGCAGCCGAGGGAGTGTTGGCGGAGGTGCTGTTGTTTCGCTGTGGTCGGTCGCTGAGTGCGGATGCGGCAGCCAATCTGTGTTTTTTGCAGCGTGCGGGCCTGCTGGTCTGCGAGTGTGATGAGCAGCAGAGCGGGGCGGTGTTTGCGGGTCTGGGCGCAGCGGACCTGATCGTTGATGCGCTGCTGGGTACTGGTGTCCGGGGAGCTCCGCAGGAACCGGTCGCCGGGGTGATTCGGCAGATCAATGCCAGCGGAGCCAGGGTGTTGTCGGTGGATTTGCCGTCCGGGCTGGATTGTGACCTTGGAACGGCGGCTGGGGAGTGTGTGCGGGCGGACTGGACAGTGACATTTGCGGCGATGAAACGCGGTTTTTTGCGGGAAGAATCGCGGAAATGGACAGGAGTTGTGCAGGTGTGTCAGATTGGGATTCCGCTCGGCTGGGCCGGCTGGCCGGCAGAGGAAGAAAGCTGAGCCACGGCAGATACACTCGAGGAATTAACACAATCTTAACAAATGCCTCGTCTAATTGTCCTTGGGATCTGTTGCGGTGCAATTGCGGAATTTCTTCAGGAAGGTCAGGGCTGGTTGATGAGCGTCGCGTCTCGGGTTGTCGGCAATTGGGGTTCTGGTGTACTGCTGGCATTTTCTGCATTTTTGCTGGCGGGTTGTTCGGTGGAGTCCGTTGATGCTCCGGCTGCAAAGACCGGCGGTGAGGCGACGGGTGCTGTTGAGGCGAGTGCCGGTGAGAAGCGAATTCAGGTGGACGGCAGCAGCACGGTGGCCAAGGTGGCTGCGGCAGTGCAGGAGTCGTTCACGAAGAAGTTTGCTGACACGAAGGTTGCCTTGAAGGTCACGGGAACCGGCACAGGCTTCAAGGAGATGATTGCCGGTCGAATTGACATTGCGAATGCATCTCGTCCGGTGAAGGACTCAGAGAAGGCTGATTGCCAGCAGGCTGGCATTGAGCTGGTTGAGCTGAAGATTGCTTTGGACGGGCTGACGGTGTGTGTGAACCGCGAGAACGACTGGCTGGACACGATTACGGTGGCTCAGTTGAAGAAGATCTGGGCACCGGGCAGTACGGTGAAGACGTGGAAGGATGTGGATCCGGCGTGGCCGGACGTGCCGCTGTCGTTGTTTGGTCCTGGGGAGGAATCGGGCACGTTTGACTACTTCACGGAAGTGATCAATGGCAAGGAAGACGAGATCACCGAGAACTACAGTGCCAGTGCGGACGACAATGTGACGATCACGGGGATTGCGGGCGAGAAGGGTGGCATGGGATTCTTTGGCTGTGCGTATTACTTTTCGAATCGTGACAAGGTGAAGGTGCTGAAGATTTCTCCGACGGACAGTGTGGCGGACGGTGTGGAGCCGACGGTTGAGTCGGTGCGATCGGGAGCATATAAGCCGTTGTCGCGACCGTTGTTCATTTACGTGAAGAAAAGTTCGCTGGCCAAGCCTGAGGTGCTGGACTTTGCGAAGTATTTTCTGAACGAGGGTCAGGCTCAGGTGGAAACTGTGGGTTATGTGCCGCTGGAGGAGGCTGAGCTGGCGACTGTGAATGCAGCGCTGGAGTCGGCTGTGTCTGGTGCCGGGAAGTGAAGTGAGTGTCAGTTGCGGTGTGCCGGTTTCGGTGCACCGCGGGGAAGTGTGCTGATGCCGACGTGGGCTGCACAGAGAATCAGTCGTCGCCATGAAACGCTCATACGCTGGGTGTTGTTCGTGTGTGCTGCGCTGTCGGTGCTGACCACGGCGGCGATTATTTTCGTGCTGCTCAGCAATGCCGTGTATGCTCCGGGGGCCAGGACGGCCTTTTTTGAGCGGGTCTCGTTGTGGCAGTTTCTGACGACGGCTCGCTGGAAGCCGACGGACGGTCCGGGCGGTCATTTTGGTATTTGGCCGCTGCTGGTGGGGACATTGCAGGTGGCGGTGATAGCATCGCTGGTCAGTGTTCCGGCGGGGCTGGGTGCGGCGATATACATGAGTGAGTATGCGCATCCGCGGGAGCGTGAATTCTTGAAGCCTGTGCTGGAGATCCTGGCTGGTATTCCGTCGGTGGTTTACGGCTTTTTTGCTTTGAAGTTCATTACTCCGTGGGTGCTCAAGCCGCTGTTCAGCCTGCTGGGTCTGGAGATTTCAATTTTCAACAGTCTGAGTGCGGGGATCGTGGTTGGCATCATGGTGACACCACTGATTGCGTCGCTCAGTGAGGATGTGATCCGGGCTGTGCCGCGCAGTTTGCGTGAGGCCGCTTTTGCGCTCGGCAGTACTCGCTTTGACGTTTCGGCCCGAGTGGTGGTACCGGCGGCTTTGTCGGGAATTCTGGCTTCGTTTCTGCTGGCGTTTTCGCGGGCTGTGGGTGAAACGATGGCGGTGGCGATTGCGGCCGGCGGGAATCCTTTGCTGACCCTGAACCCTCTCCGCGGTGCTCAGACAATGACCGGTTTCATGGTGCATGCCAGTACTGGCGACAGTGCGGCCGATTCGATCAGCCGGATGAGCATGTACGCGGTGGGTATAACGTTGTTTGTGATGACGCTGTCGATCAATCTGCTGTCGGGCTGGATTATGCGGCGTTATCGCGAGGTGTATCAATGAGTGTGGCGGGGGGTGAGTTGGCGGGCAGTATTCCGCCGGTCAGTTTCACTCTGGGTGCTGACGGTCAGATCCGTCAGCGTCTGCGTCTGTCGCGTGGCTTTATGTGGCTGTGTCGTCTGGCGACGTATGCATCGCTGCTGGTGCTGGCGGTGTTGCTGTTGTCGATTGTCTGGAACAGTGTGGGTCGGCTGCGGTGGGACTTTTTGTCCAGTCATTATTCGATGCAGCCGGATCGCTGCGGGATTTTGGCGGGTCTTTGGGGAACCTTCTGGCTGGTGCTGCTGACGGCAACTTTTTCGATTCCTGTTGGAGTGGGTTCGGCGGTGTATCTGGAAGAGCTGGCGAAGGACACGTGGCTGATGCGAGTCATTCGCGTGAATCTTTCGAATTTGGCGGGTGTGCCGTCGATTGTGTACGGGATATTGGGGTTAACGGCATTTCGTCCGCTGGTGATTCAATTGCAGTCAGTGTTTGATGGTCGCCATGCGGTGAATGTGCTGGGGCTGTTTCGTGTGCGGCTGCTGAAGCTGGACATCTATGACGGCAGTGTGCTGATCGGTGCCATGACGATGAGTCTGGTGATTCTGCCGACGGTGATTATTGCATCGCAGGAGGCACTGCGGGCGGTGCCATCGACGATCCGGGTGGCCTCGCTGGCGCTCGGGGCGACTCGCTGGCAGACCATCTGGCGTCAGGTGTTGCCGGCATCGCTGCCGGGGATTGCGACGGGGGTGATTCTGTCGATTTCCAGGGCGATGGGTGAGGCGGCACCGCTGATGATGATTGGTGTGCTGACGGTGGCGTCGATGTGCCCGGGCGGCATTGAGTCTCCGGGACAACTGCTGTCGGATCCCGGCCGAGTGTTATCGGTGCCATTTGATCAGTTTACGGCGATGCCGGTGGAGATATATGACTGGTCGAAGCAGCCGGATCCTCAGGATCGTTTCACTGCGGTGGCGGCATCCGGGATTCTGGTGCTGCTGGCGGTGCTGCTGACTGTGAATGCGGCGGCGATGATTGTGCGTTATCGGGCGGGACGTCAGCTGAGGTGGTAGAAAGCGGTGCTCATGGGATCCAGTGTTTCCGGCCGGTCAGTGCCACCATCAGTTCCGGGTGTGGATCGGAACCTCGACACATCCGGACATGCGGCTGCGATTGATGTGCAGGGCATGAATTTTTATTACGGTGAGCAGCAGGTGCTGTTCGACATTTCGCTGAAGGTGCCTGAGCGTTCGGTGACGGCGCTGATCGGGCCATCGGGGTGCGGTAAAAGCACCTTCCTGCGGACTCTGAACCGCATGAACGATCTGGTGGATGGTGCGCGGTGTACTGGTTTATGTCTGGTGGAAGGCCAGAACATTATGGATCCGGCGGTGGACGTGGTGCTGCTGCGGAAGCATGTGGGCATGGTCTTCCAGAAATCGACTCCTTTCCCCAAATCCATCTTTGACAATGTGGCATATGGGCCGCGGGTGGCGGGTGAGAAGAATCGGGCGGTGCTGGCTGAGCTGGTGGAATCGTGTCTGAAGAAGGCGGCGTTGTGGGATGAGGTG
>SXXK01000468.1 GCA_005791255.1 Planctomyces sp. | reverse complement strand
GTCTCTGTGTGATCGCTCACGGAATTCCTGCTGAGACTGCTGGCAAACGCCCCCGGATCAAGGCTCGACTGGCTGCTGGCAGCTGCTCAGTCTTCAGAGGAACGATTCGAGTATCTTCCTGCATCAGGTGTTCCTGAACACTGCGTCCGTACTTCCATGCAGTTTCCAGTCCACCGTCCGCAGTCAGCTGAATCCCGGGAAAGCGGACGTTGGGCACCGACAGGAAAAACATCAGCCTGTCTGTGCCATGCGCGGCAACTTCGTTGTTCGAAACAAACAGTTGTCTGCGAGCCAGTTCACGAAACAGATCAACGGCTGTCAGGCCCGCTGGATCAACCAATTCCAGTTTCTCCGCAATCAGACTGCGGTACGGAAACTGGCCTTGTCGCTGCAGGTTTCGCAGCCGCCGAAACTCCAGTTCCAGCTCCGCTCGTACCAGTGGAAAGTGCGTGCAGCCCAGTACGATGGTATCAATGGGCTGCCGGGGCGGTGTCTCTGCTGTTCGCAGCGATTCCAGCAGGCTGACGACTTCGAAGCGGATGTAGTTCCTTACGGAATTCAGTTTCGGCTGCTGCTGCCCCTGAAAATCGCCCAGCAGACCAGCCGGGTCAAACTGGTAGACATCCTGAAGAGTCGGGTCCAGTTGGTCAGGAGCTGCAACGCCTGGCAGTCTGTCCGGCCCGACAAAAACCGGATCTCCTTCAATCGCTCCTGCCAGCCCCCGCGATCCTCGCTGGAATACTTCACTTGCCGGACGACCAGCAAGTGTGAGAGTGTTATCAATGGCGCGAGGGTATGCGTTGCTGCTGCACGTACCCACCGTGGCCAGCACGGCGATCGAGCGACGCTGTCCGGCTGAGGTACGTTCCAGTACTCCGCGTGCTCCGGAATCCACAACACCAATCACGAACACCGGGATCCGCCAGCGTTTGAAGGCCTGTTGTACGGCTGGCAATCCAAAGGCAGTCGCGGTATTGCAGGCAATCACGATGGCCTTGACCGGAGGCTTGGTCAGCCGGGGCTGTTCAGCGTCTGCCGCATCCCATGAGCGTCGGCCCAGCAGAAAAATGGCGTCTCGCAGTACCAGCCCTCGCAAAAAATCTTCGCGGTCCTCACGCGGATAATTGCCATACGGCATATTTGCCTGGTCTCCGAAATACACAAATCGCTCGTTACCAAAATCCGATGCGCCGTCGGCGCCCGGCTGCAGAGTTTTATTGTTGAAGTTGTCGGCCGTCAGCAGTGACTCAAGAACCGTCAGTCCGCCAATCCCCGAATCAAACACACCGATTGGAAGATCGCGGGTTTCAGAGTCCCAGGCTGACAGATTGAGGGAGTATGCTGCCTGACCGTCCGGATGCTGCTGTACATGTGCGACGATTTTCTGCAGTGCCTCTGAGGGTACTTTTGACGTCGAGCTGCCCCGCACTGACGCTTTCAGAAAACCTGAAAAGCGATCTGTCCAGTCCGCTGTAACGGCTGCCGAAAGCGATGGATTGGCTGTGGTTTCAGGTGTCCCCCAAAAGAAACTGATCCAGCCCTGCACGCGGTTCTGCGAGCCGTGCATGAACGCCTCCAGATCAGTTGCTGAACACTTCAGCGGAAATGTTTCCTCCACGACCACGGGCTTGCCCGTCTGGAATCCGGCCAGCGTTTCCGTCGCCAGTGCACGGTTTTTCTGATCCGGATAGATGTGAACGCTCAGGAAATCCAGATCCGCTCCGGCTTCACGAGGCACAAACCCGGATGTCAGCCCCGGCCTGTCCAGACTCCAGTCCACCATCCCCACGGTGACCAGTGCTTCGCGATCCTGTTCTCGCACTGCCGACTTCATCGTCTGCACCCATTGTCTGGCAATGTCGACGCGGGTTCTGCCGCGAGTTTCCCGAGCGATGAACTGCACGAAGTGTTTGCCGGCGAATGCCGGTCCCAGCCAGTCTCCTGCCGGCTTGTCACCGCCGACTACCGGTTCGTTCATCAGATCGTAACAAAAAACGGCTGTGCTGTGTCTGCCAACCCCGGCGACACTGCGCCAGAACATCTGCTGAGCCTTCCAGCGAGCGTTTTCATCCAGCGAGTCATACCAGGCGGGCACGTCTGATTTGTGATAACAGCCCAGCCCGGTGAGGTTCAGATAAAGGCCTTCATGTTCAGCCAAATCCAGCAGTTGCGCCAGCTTTTCCAGCTCAGCCTGGCGTGGTTGCTCGGGCGTTTCCATGAAACGCCCGAACTGCAGATGCACTCGCACCACAGCAGCTCCCAACTGCTTCATGCTGTGAAAATCCCGTTCCACCAGCGACCATTCATCGTGCCAATAGTCCTCCAGCAGGCGACCCTGCAGATCATGATCATAGTTGAAACCGCTGGCCTGAAATTCCCTTTCAGTCCCTGACTGAATGAATCCGGTCCCGTCGGCATCGACAACGACTCTGGGCAACAGCGGTGGTTCGGCAGCCACTGCAGGGGCAAACAGTGCCACGGGAAACAACTGACAAACACTCAAAATCAACATTCGCAATACTGGCCATCGGGACATGCGAATACTCCTGCTGCCAACTGTCTGATACGTTCAACGCTGTCGACTGCCTGCCACGGCAAAGGAAATGTTCTGAAACTTGAGGGACTGACACAGGTCATAAACGCTGATGAACTGCTGCACGGGGACTTCGTCGTGGACGCTGAGCACGATTCGTGATTCGGGATCAGCTGCAGCCAGTCGGGACAGTCGCTGCTGCAGCATGGCAAGGCCATCCAGCGGCTGTTCGTCCAGCAGTACTTCCAGCCCGGCAGATCCCGGCTGCAGTCGAATTCGCACTGTCAGGTGTTCGTTGTAGGGCTGCTCCTGTCCGGAGGGCTCAGCCGCAGCAGTCCTGGCAGAGGCCCCCTGCAGTTCGGCCGGCAGCAGTTTCTGCGAGACTGCTCCGGCTGATGCGCAGATGAAAAAAACCAGCAGCAGAAACACGACATCGATCATCGGAGTCATCGGGTCACCGTAGTCAGGTTCTGCAGAACGCGGCAGCTTCATGTTTTATTCCCCCGGCTGCACGACGGCAAAACGAATGCTGGTGATCTGACTGTCTGCACATGCCTCAATCAACTGACGTACTTCGGCGAATCTGGCCGTCCGGTCTGCGCGAATTCGGACCTGGCCTGCGGCCTTCGCATCGGTGCTGTCCGGAACCATTGCAAGTGCCTGTATTCGCTGCACTAAGGCATCCTGAGACAGCAGTTGACCACCGACGGAATAGCGACCGTCCGGTTCAATGGTTACCGTCAGGTGTGGTCGATTGTCAGCCGCATCCGGCTGACCACCCGGAGTCTGCGGCAAAGATACCGGGCGAGCATGTTCGCTGCGAATGAAATAACTGGCCACCAGAAAGAAAATAATCAGCAGAAACACCACGTCGATCATTGGTGTGATGTTGAAACGAAAGGCAGATCGCTGCCGACCGAGCGCAGGTGGTCTCAAAACGAAACTCCCGGTTTACGCACTACAGGATGCACTACCCAGTCAGAACCCAGTTTGTTTCAACGTACCTCAGGGCCGGACCAGAGCTGCTGCCTGGGTGAGTGAGGTCAGCAGCCGATCCGGACGCGTCTCCGGATTCTGCAGCACATCCCTGGAAAATTCGAGCCCGGATTTTTCTGCCACCAGCAGCGCCGTTTTCATTCCCGCACGCCGTGCAGGTACGAGATCCGTCATCAGGCGACAACTGACATACAGCGATTCCTCAGCTGCTATTCCCGACTGCCGCAGGCGGGACACCGCTTCCTGAAACAGACTCTGCGACGGCTTTCTTACGCCTTCGTTTCCGGAAAACAGCATGACACCGCTGCTGAATACTTCGTGCAGGGGAGGCAGGGCCCCCTGAGACGACAGCGCACGAAGCATTTGTATCAGTGAAAACTCCGGACCATCACTCAGACACCCCTGGCGAATCTCCTGTCCGGCCAGGTCTGACATCACCTGCACCGCACCGTCACGAGCTTCCACCCCCTGCAGACTGCAGTGAAAAAAGTATGCGACTTTTTCCGCAAACTCGTCGACGTCTCCGTACTGATCCTCGTCAATCACGTACGCCTTCTCAAACAGTTTGTCGATCAGATGGCGCCAGACCTCTACCAGACTCACTTCCGTGACGTCCCCACGAGCACTGGCACGCATCTGCAGCCGCTCAATCGTGGATTTGTAGATCCCGATCATGGACTGCCACGGGGGACCCGGTTTGCGGTACATGTGGTTCCACATATTGAATTCGTGGATTGTTTTGTCCAGCGCGATCTGCAGACGCAGTTCCTCAGTGGGAAGAATCGTATACCGGCCATCCGTGACCCGCAGCAGCGTTCCGTAGATATCCCACAGTACCGCCCGTACTCCCGTAAGGGGTTTGATCGATGGATTCGCAACTACGGGCACTGCTGCAGAAACTCGCGGCCAGATCAGATTCCGCCGCTCCAGACTGTCAGCATATTCAGCAAGGGAAAGTGACATAGCACACAATCAGACCGCAGGGACTGTAAACAGGGAATCCGCCGAATCCGCCCCGCCAGAATAAAAAAAAGGCTTCGTCCACTGAAGCGGACGAAGCCTGTAAATGACTGCCTGCTGCAAAAAAAGGCCGACTGGAAAAGCCTGAGCCCTCCGTCGAAACTGAATTGCAGGCATTGACCGCTGCCCGCGGACAGGGATGGAATGTCGTGGCAGGAATCTGACACGAAATGAAGTGTTCTGATGGAGATTATCGGTAGAAATCTGAGTGGGAAAGGTGGTTTTTTAGGGTGGCAGGAATTTTTCCGTGTTTCCTGGTCTGTACAAGACTGAACATCTGTGGTGTGAATGCGGGGGGTATGGGTTGTTTGCAATGAAGGTTAGGGCCATGGCAAAAGCAACAGTCGCAGGGTAAACGCGGATTTATCCAGATTTGGTGATTCCAGCGACGATGACATCTCCATCGGTTATTCGTTGCACGCCAAGCCCAGAAATCCTGCCATGAGACGAGTCCTTGCGCTGCTGCTCGCATGTTCCACCGGTTGTCAGTCGATTCACGATCTGAACAGCAGTGTGGTGTCGGAACCCGCTGCACGGGCGTATTTTTCCGGGGACGAAACAGTGGCCGTCTCCGCAGCGGAGACTCCGGTTTCAAGTGCTGCGGGGGCAAAGCCCGCGGTCGGACAGGATCCGCCCCCGTTGCAGCCTCCGGGACGTCGCTTTGCAATTCCGGAAGAACTTCCCGGTGCTTCCGCTGCCCCGATTGCTCTGCCACCCCTGGATCCCAGCCTGCCCATGGAACAGCGAAAGACGCTGGCGGAATCGCTGTTCCCTGAGCTGTCTCCGGCGGCCGCGCAGGAGTCCTCAGTGGAGTCCGAGACTCCGGTTACTCTGGCCGAACTGCAGAAGCTTGCGGAAGAGCAGAGTCCGGTGGTGCGGCAGGCTGCAGCGGTGGTGCAGAGTGCACGCGGTCGAGCGGTGCAGGCTGGTCTGAAGCCGAATCCTGCACTGGGGTATCAGGGCGACACGATCGGCACTGCGGACACGGCGGGATACAATGGGGTGTTTTTCGAGCAGGAGATTGTGCGAGGCAACAAGTTGTCGCTGGCGCAGGCAGCTGCGATGCAGGAGGTGCGTGCAGCGGAAGCAGACCTGAAAAAGGCTCGGATCAGCCTGGCCAGTGATGTTCGTCGCAACTATTACAAGGTCCTGATATCTCAGGAACAGTTGCGGTTTTCTCGTGCCATCTCACGACTCAGCGATGAAGTTTACAAAGCCCAGATCGATCTGGTGGCCGGGGGTGAAGCGGCTCCCTATGAGCCGCTGCAGTTGCGAGTTTTTGCTGTGCAGGCCCGGAATAATGTCACGGCTTCTGCCAATGCTCTGAACGCTTCGTGGCGGCAACTGGCAGCCGCTGCCGGAGCGCCCATGATGGGGCGGCGACTGGTAGCGGGCAACGTTGAAAACTCAACTGCAGCAGTCAATTATGAACAGGCTGCAGCCATGCTGCAGAACCACTCGGACATCGCCGCAGCACAGGCTCGAGTCAATGCTGCTGCCGGTAACCTGCGACTGCAGGAAGCCATACCGACGCCCAATCTGAATCTCTATGGAGCGCTGCAGCACGACGACACAACTCCACTGTCAAACATCTCCGCAAATATTCAGGTGTCAGCCCCGATTCCGGTCCTCAATCGCAACCAGGGCAATATTGCCTCTGCCCACGCGGACCTGATTCGCACCCGCCAGGAACTCGTGCAGACTACCAATAATCTGCTGTCCCAACTGGCAGAAAACTTCAGTCGATACGAAACCAGTCGCGTCGTTTCGACCAGCTATCGCACGGATATTGTGCCGGATCAGGTGCGTGTCTATCGAGGGATCTATGATCGATTCCTCGTGGATGGGCAGTCCGTGGACTTTGCACAGGTCGTGGTGTCCCAGCAGACACTCGCGCAGGTCGTCGATGGTTATGTGCTGTCATTGACCAACGAGTGGACTGCTCTTGTGGATATGGCGCAGTTGCTGCAGGTGACAGACCTGCAGACCATGGATGGTGCTGCTGTCTCCGCCGTCCCTGCCAGCGGCCCAAAGGGTAATGCAGCATCGCTGCCACTGCCGGATGCGCGGTAGAGTCCACACTGCACAGCCAGACAACGGAACGATCAGCCGTGACTGACAAATCAGACAACCAGGCCCAGGCCTCCGTCAATTCCGCGGCATCGCCCGTCGGCACTGCAGAACGACTGAATCCCGCCGCGATTCGCATGGCGGAAGCCAGTTGGCTGTGGGGATCGCTGCGAGCCCTGTTTAGAATCTTCTGTCGTACCTGGCTGAAGGTCACAATTTCCGGAACGGAACATCTGCGTGCGGATAGCGGCGCCCTGCTGCTGATGAATCACCTCAGTTATCTTGATCCGCTGGTTGCCGGAGTCTGGCTGCATCGACCTGTCTGCTACCTCGCCCGCGACAATCTGTTTCGCATTCCACTGCTGGGCAGCCTGCTGCGGCGTACTTTCGTAATTCCCATCAGCCGTGAATCAACTCGTACGGGCAGCATTCGGGCTGGAATTGAGCGAATACAGCAGGGATTGCTGGTTGGGATGTTTCCCGAGGGCACGCGTTCCACCAGTGGTCAGACAGAACGCTTCCGCCCTGGTTTTCTGCTGCTGGCACGACGCAGCAGCGGGCCGATTCACCCGGTGGGTATTGCCGGTACCGAAAGGGCACTCGGCAAAGGAAAACTCTGGATTCGCCCTGCGCGTATTCACGTGGTGATCGGACCGGCATTATCGGATTCTGAGCGTGAGCAGATGCGGAATGGCAACGACGCTGAACTTTGCGAAATGCTGCGGTTAAGGGTGCAGGCCTGTGTTGAAGAAGCGCGGCGTCTGGCTGCCGGCTGACGTCCGACCGGGGAAGGCCCCCTTCAGCCGCGAAAAACCGCGTCGCGCAGCATCTGCAGTGGATAAAAGGAATTTCTCCAGCGAACTCCACCCTGCCGCAAAGTGATGACGGCAGAACGCCACCATGCAAAGGCCATCAGGAATGGACCGGCAAAGAACAGTGGGATCTGCAGCAAAAAGCGAGGCTGCCCCCATGCCAGCCAGGCAAACAGAACATGCCAGAGCAGTGCTGCAGCTGCAAAGCCGACGCCATCACGGAACGACACCAGCCCTGAAATACAAAGAACAGGGACCACCGCCGGAGCGACGAAGAAAATACTGAACAGTACAGTCAGGAACAGCATGCCACGCATGGAATAGTTCACGGAAGCGAAGGCATTCTTTTCGAGGCCCGTTACCACGCCCCACAACGATGGTTGCCAGCGTACCGACAGCAATCCGTCAGCCAGCAGAAAATCTGAACGACCGCCCCGAAACTTGATCAGTTTTCCCAGCTTCACGTCATCAAGGACGTCGAGACGAATTGGCAGATGCCCGCCCACGCTGCGATAAAATTCCGCATCGACCAGATTGAATGCTCCCACTCCCGCATATGCCAGAGGAAATCGGGTGCGAATCAGATGCAGCTGGGTGCCGATAGCAAATGACATTCCGAAAAATGTCGTCATCACGGATTCCAGCAGACTGCCGCAGATCATTTCCGGCAGCAGACACATGTGCTGCAGACGGTTCTGCTGAAAGTAGTTCACCGCGGCAGCAATCGTCCCGGGCTGATACAGAATGTCCCCGTCCGTAAACAGCAGCAGACGACCTCGCGCTTCCAGCGATGCCCGATGCATCGCATGGTTCTTTCCCAGCCAGTCAGACGGACATTCACGAATGTGGATCACTCGAACCCGCGGATCTGACTGAGCTGCAGCGTCCATCAGCTGCCCGGTTGCATCCTCGGATCGATCGTTGACCCCGATGATCTCAAACGTGACTCCGGTTGTCTGCAGCAGCGTGCGGAAACAGTCCGCTATCCGCTCTGCTTCATTCCGAGCGGGGATGATGACGGAAATCAGCGGAGCCAGCTGATCATTCGGTGACACAACTGCCGCAGTCTGCTGCGGCAGATAACGCACCAGACGTTTGCGGCGCAGAGCTGCCAGCGGTGGCACAGCCGCCAGAATGGCGGAGGCAAAAATCACCCAGCCGCTGATCGCCATCAGACTCATGATTTTCGCCCGCCTGCCTGCATCAGAATCTCAAACACGAACCCTGATGGACAGAGTCAGAGTCCGGCTGCAGAGACCGGACCGCTGGCTCGCGCCCGCTGATACAGCATTCGCCATGCTGCACTGCCATCGTCCGGAACCAGTCGAGTGACGGCACCCGCCTCGAAAAACGGATATCGCTCCTGATTGGCCGCCTCCAGCATGAAGTTCACTGTGCCATTATTGGCTGTAAACATCTTTCGGCCATCCGGCCACGACGTTTCAATCAGCCGATCCGGCTCCGGACGCGCAGCAGGCTTCGGAACTTTCAGGGCCTCGAGGACATCCCGGTTCAGCTCAAACCCCAGTCCTGGCCGATCCGGTACTGTGGCGTGTCCGTTGCTGACCACGATCGGCTCAGTCAGCAGATTTTGCTCGTACAACTGATGACAGTTCACCGCCGGCCAGATGGCCTGCCGCAGCACACCGCCGAAATGCAGGGAGAACGCCGCTGTGACTCCGCTGCCCACAAGCTGCAGCCACAGTGGCAGTCCCGTCTGTTCGCAGAATCGGCCAGTACTCATCAGCTTCGTTGCACCGCCACCCGCCACAAAGCCGTCACAGCAGCCGGTTTTTACCACAACGGACGGTGCTGGATTGCCGTAATGCATGGCGACCTTCACACGAGTGGCCTCGGCAATTCGCCGGTTTCCCTCCACATCCCCCTGGGGAATGGGAGTCTCATAGATGTCCACCTGCGGATACTCCTCCAGTTTTTTCAGGATCGGCAGGGCTCGCTCGGCATCCCGCAGCGTGTCATTGAAGTCCATATCGATCTTGAATTCCGGCGGCAGGCCGGCAGCCGCTGTTCGCACCTGAGCAAAAACGTCAAACCATGGTCGCCCTTTGGTTTTGTAGGACATGTAGCCCTGCCGCAGTGCTTCCTGACACTCTGCAGCCATATCCTCGGCTGATGTGTCAATGTTCCACCATGACAGCGGAGTTTGCTGATGCACCAGCGGGCCCAGCAGTGCATGCACCGGAACCTCCGCGGCGCGGCCCACAGCGTCGAACAGAGCCATCTGCAGACCGGCACCGAGGGAATCATCCCACATGAGCTGTACAGCACTGTTGCCACGAGCGCGCTCGACGGCTGCGTCGGGGGTGGCACCCCAGGTGTAAAAAGACAGTGTTTCTCCGACACCCACCACTCCACACTTCAGTTGCACCTCGCAGATTTCCGAGTAGCGCCAGTGCGGTATTTCACGATCCATGTTGCGACGCGGCACCTCACGAAACTCCATGCGGACTGTCGTGCGGCGAATGTCAGTGATCTCGAAGTGCTGCTCTGATGCGGCGACACCCTGCCGCGCAATCGCAGTTCGGCTGAACTGCAGCAATCCGGTCGCTGCAACAGCTCCGGAAAGAAAATGTCTGCGTGAGACGAGCATTGCTGAATCCTTTTCGGGGGCCTGATTTTTTCATTGCTGCGAGAAAGCCTGGCAGAAGCCGCAGGGACATCCAACTGCACCGCAGTGAGCAACCGAACGATTTTGAGATTTGAACGT
>SXXK01000467.1 GCA_005791255.1 Planctomyces sp. | reverse complement strand
TCAATCGGGTTCTGTGTGGCGATCACGAAAAACGGCTCGGGCAATCGATACGTGGTCTGGCCCACGGTGACTTCGCGTTCCTGCATGGCCTGCAGCAGTGCAGACTGCGTTTTCGGTGGCGTGCGGTTGATCTCGTCTGCCAGCAGGATGTTGGTGAACACGGGGCCCTCAACGAAGCGAAACTCGCGACGTCCGGATTCACTTTCTTCAAGTACGTTGGTACCGGTGATGTCGGAAGGCATCAGGTCGGGAGTAAACTGAATGCGACGAAACTGCACATCAAGCAGTTTCGCAATGGTGCTGACGACGAGTGTTTTGGCGAGCCCTGGAACGCCGACCAGCAGGCAGTGTCCGCCGGTGAAGATAGCCGCGAGGATCTGATCGATGACAGCATCCTGACCGATGATCACTTTGTGAAGTTCTTCCACCATGACTTCGTGGTGTCGGTGGAATTTTTCAAGAAACTCGTCGAAATCGCGTTTTTCGGCCACGGCAGTGTTCCTGAACGGCACTGGTTGCGGAGGGGCAGCCGGCGGGCCGGCGGATATGACCCGTGCAGGATAGCAGATTGCGGAGGAGAATTCAGGCATGCAGGCCTGTGGCGGGTTTCCGGACTGAGAATTCCGGCAGTTTCAGAGGCAATTGGCGGGCGTTTCCAGCGGCGGGGTTGCATCCGCCAGGTCCTCGCTTATTCTGACCACGCAGCGGGATGTTTAACCCTCGACAGACCTTGAAAGAACCAACTGATGCAAGCGGATTTTGTGCTTCTGCCGGGTGACGGAATTGGTCCTGAGATTGTGTTTCAGGCGAAACGCGTTCTGACAACAGTCGCAGCCGCCTTTGGTCACGAATTTCGCATGACCGAGCATCTGATGGGTGGCTGTGCAATTGACGCATGTGGCAATCCGCTGCCGGACGAGACGCTGGAAGCCTGTCGGCGCTCGCACGCAGTGCTGCTGGGAGCCGTAGGTGGGCCAAAATGGGACGACCCTCGCGCAAAAACTCGGCCCGAAGCCGGTTTACTGCGAATTCGTCGCGAGCTTGGTTTGTTTGCCAATCTGCGTCCGACAAAAACGTGGGACGAGCTGCTGGACGCATCGCCGCTGCGACGTGAGATTGTGCAGGGCACCGATATTTTGTTTGTACGCGAATTGACGGGCGGGATTTACTTCGGTGAATCCGGACGTCGTCCGCACGCCAGTGGTGAAGAAGCGTGGAATGTGATGACATATTCCACGGGTGAGATTGAGCGCGTGGTGCGTCTGGCGGCGCAGGCTGCGCGTGGTCGCAGAGGCCGGCTGACTATGGTGGATAAGGCAAATGTTCTGGAAGCCTCACGTCTGTGGCGACAGGTGTCTGAGTCTGTGGTGAAGAATGAATTTCCGGATCTGCAGTACAACGTGGTCCTCGTGGATGCCATGGCGATGCACCTGATTTCGAAGCCGCGTGACTTTGATGTGGTGGTGACAGAGAACCTTTTCGGTGACATCCTGACGGATGAAGCCTCGATGCTGCCGGGCTCGCTGGGGCTCGCGCCATCGGCATCGATCGGATCCAGCGGACCGGGTTTGTTTGAGCCCATTCATGGTTCTGCTCCTGACATCGCCGGGCAGAATGTGGCCAATCCGCTGGCAACAATTCTGGCTGCGGCCATGATGCTGCGGTATTCACTGCAGCTTGAACAGGAAGCTCAGGCCATTGAAGCTGCAGTGAACAAAGTCCTTGCAGCCGGCGGTCGAACCCGGGATATCTGCGGTGGCGGAGAGTACCTAAGCACGACGGAAATGGGTGATCGCGTCGTGCAGGCACTGGAGTAAACCCAACGAATCGGCTCCGGACCTGCGGGGTTTATCAGCGGCCCAATAGCCCGGATTACGAAGATTTTCGTGGTCCGGTGCCAATTCAGGGCCGCGGTGGCGGGCCCCTGCCTGTGGTGACGGGGCCGCGGTGGCAGAACAGCGATAACCCGGCAGATCGTCGCGTTTCGCTCTGCGAAACGTGCGTTCCTGATAGTCATAGCCGAAATTCTCAATAGGGCAGCTTTTGCCGACCAGTCCGAAAACGCCCCTGATCTCGCAGATTAACATTGTTTAGCCACCCCTGGCCTGGGCTGCGAAAGAATCTTCATGGCCATATTTACGGAGGAAACCATACAATCGTAAAAGTGTGCAACACATTTCCCCCCTTACATATGTTTTCACTTTGCCCCTTTGACATTGGATTTGCTGCTCGGTTGAATCTGTCACAGCGGGAAACCGGACGTGAAGACGACAAATGATGCTGTCAGTGTGACGAGCATGGACTCTGGTTTCCAATTTGTTGGCAAGAAGGGGGACGTACCAATGAACAGATTCCTGAAATCCGCAGTGGTGCTCAGCACGGCTCTCACGCTGGCGCTGGGCTCGGATATGTTTGCCGCCGACGACAAGGCACCGTCGGCAGCAATCGCTGCTGCCGCGTCAGCCAAACCGTCAGCGGCGGCTGACAGCAAACCCGCAGCAGACAAGAAACCCGCCACCGCAAAAAAGCCGAGTGCTGACAAAAAGCCCACCACCACGAAAAAGTCAACCTCCGACAAAAAATCAGCTCCGGTGAAGAAGTCGACGGCGACCAGGAAGCCAACCTCAGAAAAGAAGTCGGCCACCAGCGGAAAGTCGACGACGGCAAAGAAGCCTGCGACGGCCAAAAAGCCGGCTGCCTCCAGTGCCAAAAAGACGACCCCCAAATCGTCTCAGACAAAGTCTTCCGCAGCAGCAAAAAAAACGTGATCGCCAGACAGCGATAACGCAGCAGATTCTGCTGCTCAGCACCCCCCTGCACTGCAGCAGGGGGGTGCTGTTTTACCGGCCCGACGGTTCAGCAGCCGGAATATTGCAAACGGTCGCACACCGTTCAGCGTGGCTGCCAGAAACGCTCGCATCGCCACCGCCTCACTGCTCGCATTGCCACCGGACACTCGAGGTGCTCATGCCAATTGGAATCAACCCACTCGTTGACTACGCCTTCAAAATGCTGTTCGGAAATGAACTGCACAAGCCTGTCACCATTCACTTCCTCAACTCTGTTCTTGTCGGACAGACGCCGATTGTCAGTATCTCGTTCCCCAATCCAATCCGCGGCAAGCAGACTGCTGACGGCAAACTGTTCATCCTTGATGTGCTCGCTGTTGACCAGCTGGGACGACAGATCAACATTGAAGTGCAGATCTCGCTGCCCTCCGGAATGGCCAAACGAATGGTTTTTTATGCTGCGGACACATATGTCAGGCCCTTGCCTGAGGGTCAGAATTACAACGCCCTGCAGCCATCAATCAATATCTGCGTGCTGGCGGGTTCCCTGTTCAGGCACCCTGCAAAATTGCATCTGGACTTCCGGCTCCGCGAAAAATCACTCCCGCTTACCCTCACAGACGACCTGCAAATTCATTTTTTGCAGTTGAGTCATCTTGAGATCACTGCTGATACACTGGATAATGCCACTCCCGTGGAACGCTGGTGCTGGTTCCTCTGCCATGCGGACGAACTGACCACCGACCAGGTTGCCCAACTGCTGCCCGATCAGGAATTCGCTGAAGCTGCCGGAGTTCTGGAAATGATCGCTCGGACACCCGATCAATTGCGGGAATACAATGCTCGACTAAAAGCCCAGCGTGATGAAGAAGCCCGACTCCTCTACGCGCAGCAGCAGGGCATCGAAATCGGTGAAGCTCGAGGTGAAGCTCGAGGTGAAGCTCGAGGAATCCGAAAAGGGCAGCTCTGCGGGCAGATCATGCTGCTGCAGCAACTGCTGAAACAACCTGTGTCTGCGGACGACCAGCTCGCTGCGTGCAGCATCGAACAACTCCAGCAGCTGCACACAGAACTCAGGCAGCGACTGGACCTCGGCGACGCCTGAGGTCCGCGGTACAAGTCCTCCCGCCTAAGATCGTTCTGACAATCAGCCACTCTCTCTGAAAGCCCAGTCACACAGAGGGCTGAATCAACTTCTGTTGACCGCTCAGTTCAAGCTGCCGGAGTTCTGGAAATGATCGCTCGGACACCCGATCAATTGCGGGAATACAATGCTCGTCTAAAAGCCCAGCGTGATGAAGAAGCCCGACTCCTCTACGCGCAGCAGCAGGGCATCGAAATCGGTGAAGCTCGAGGTG
>SXXK01000466.1 GCA_005791255.1 Planctomyces sp. | reverse complement strand
GAAAGAGGGCAAGAAGCGGATGAAGCAGTTTGGTGAGGTTGAGAGTCCACAGAAGGCATTTCTGTCGGTTCTTGACACGACCAAGGAAGACTGACGGTGCTGCAGGGTTGTGTGGGGGTGCATTGGGTTGTGGCGGGCGTGATCCTGCAGTTTGTGGCAGGCTGCGGCGGGTCGGGTGTCGGTGGTGTGGGCGAGGCGAACGTCGCTTCAGGGGGTGCAGGTACCGGTCCGACAGCGGTGTCGGTGGCAGCGGACTCGGTGGAATCCGGCAAGCCGGCGTATCCGATCGTGCGTTATGTTGCGGTGCCGCAGTTATCGCGGGACCTGGCGATCTTCGACAGTGTGTTCTGGGAACCGGATGACACGCTCAGCCTGCGGCAGAAGATCGCTGCTGATCCGCAGCTGCGCGGGGCTGCGGTGCTGGAGGTGGGGACGGGGTCGGGTTTGGTGTCGCTGTGTTGTCTGCAGGCGGGTGCAGGCCGGGTGGTAGCGACGGATCTGAATCCGGCGGCCGTTGAGAATGCTCGTGAAAACGCTCGATTGCTGGGCTTTGGGGATCGGCTGGAGGTGCGGCGGGTTCCGCGGAGGTCTCCGGGTGCCTGGACGGTTTTGCGGCCGGACGAGACCTTTGATTTGATCATTTCGAATCCTCCGTGGGAGGATCAGCGGCCGGAGACAGTTGAGCAGTTTGCGTTGTATGATCCCGGCTTTGAGCTGCTGGAATCGCTGGTGACTGGTGCGCGGCAGCGGCTGCGGCCGGGCGGTCGGATGTGGCTGGCGTACGGTTGTGTGACGGCGATCCGGCAGATTCAGAAGGTGGCAGAGCGGGAGCGGCTGGAGTGTCGACTGCTGGACGAGCGGCGTCTGGAGGAGCTGCCGGATTTGTTTCTGCCGGGGCTGTTGATCGAACTGGCGGTACCTGCGGGGGGATAGTGACGGGGGCTGCTGGCCGAGGAGTTCTGATGTTTCGGCATGGGTGTGTGACGAGTGTGGCGAAGCGGCGTGAAGCCTGCAGAATGTCGCGTGTCGCTCCGCGAAACGAGCACCTCGAATTTTCATTCGCCGAACCTGCAGGCATGCAGCTTTTCGTGACCAGTCCGAAAACTCCGGCATCAACCGGGGTTGCGTGACAAGCTGTTGCTGCAGTGACTTCTGTCGTGCTGTGTGTGAATGGCGTGGCGGTCTGCCGCTGTATCTGCTGTGACGCTCCCCTGCCCTCCTGTGTGGCTCGGCAGGTTTCCACTTTGCACTGTTTCCTGGTATTCTTTGCCGAGGGCTGGCGGCTGAGGAGCTGTCACGTTGCAGCCGGAGCGTGGGACGGGACAGATGCAGGCGCCAGAGACGAGTGCACAGTTTTTTGAGCTGCTGGAGAAGAGCGGCCTGCTGAGTGGCGAGAATATTCGTCGTGCCGCAGAGAAGCTGCAGTTGTCTCCGGAACTGGATGCTCGCGCTGTGGCAGCCCGTCTGGCATCTGAACGCATTTTGACTCCGTTTCAGTCTGAGCGGATCCTCGAGGGCCGTTATCGGGGACTGGTGATTGACGGCTACCGGGTACGGGAGGTGCTGGGTTTTGGGGGCATGGGATGTGTGTTTATTGCCGAGGAGCCGGGCAGTGATCGCAAGGTGGCATTGAAGGTGTTGTCGACTGAGCATGCCCTGGATGCCGGCATGCTGGCTCGTATGAAGCTGGAGGCTGCAGCGGGGATGCGTCTGCATCATCCCGGCATCATTCGGACTCATAAGCTGTCATCGACGGGTGCGGTGCATTATTTGGTGATGGATCTGGTGCGCGGGATCAGCCTGCACGAGATCGTGGCATTGCGGGGGCCATTGAAGTTTGGAATTGCCTGTGATGTTGGGATGCAGGCGGCCATGGCACTGCACGCGGCTCATCAGGCGGGGATCATTCATCGGGACATCAAGCCTGCCAATTTTTTGCTGGAGAATGACGGCACGGTGCGGGTGTTGGATTTTGGTCTGGCGATGATAGCGGATTCGGCTGAGGACGAGTTTTCGTTGTCGATGGTGTTTGGTCATGACTGTCTGGGGACTCCGGACTATATCGCTCCTGAGCAGTCTCTGGACAGCCGCCGCGTGGATGCTCGAGCTGACGTCTACAGTCTTGGTGCCACGCTGTATGTCGCGTTTACGGCTCGTGTGCCATTTCCGGACAAGTCGAACAAGGCCAAGCTGGAGGCTCAGCGGACGCGGGAACCGAAGAGTATTTGCGAGTTGCGACCGGAGATCCCGGCGGAGGTGGGGGCGGTTATCGCGAAGATGATGGCCAAGAATCCGGCGGACCGTTATCAGACAGCGGCTGAGGCGGCTGAGGCGTTGCGGCCATTTGCGGTGCGGAAGCCGATTCCGTTTGATTTTCGCGAGTTGGTGACATTGCGGGCGAAGCAGGCGAAGGAGAAGACGGCGGCTCGTGAGAAGGGGCCGTCCAGTCGTCCGAAGACCGCGGCACCGCGATCATCGATTACGAATGCTGCGGACTGGGTGTCCGGGATGGACAGTCAGGCGGTGGGAGCGGACAGTTTTGCCGCTCCGTCGACGCCGGCAGCGCGGGAATATCATCCGGAGATGTCTCGTGGTGGGGCTGCCGCTGCCGGTCGGACGCGAGTCGGGGAGTCAGTTGCTGGTGGGGCGTCAAAGTCAGAGGTTCGTCGGTTGGGTGGGGGCGGGCAATCGGCATTGCCACCGCTGATGTCAGCGGCAGATCTTCCGCGGGGCTGGGTGTTGCTGGTTTCGGGCGGTGCTGTGCGGTTGCCGTTGCAGAAGCCGCGATTGTCTCTTGGGGCGGCGGCGACGGCAGATGTGTGCATATCCGGAGCAGGGATTGACGCGGTTCAGGGGTGGCTGGAGTGTCGTGGTGGTCAGTGGGTGTATCGTCACGAGTCGCAGCGGTACGGGACGATGGTGAGTGGTCAGGCGGCAGTTTTGCGACCGCTGCAGGCGGGCGATCGACTGGATTTTGGCGGTGGTCTGTCTGTGCAGTTGGTGGGTCCGGGCGGTCGAGTGGGTGGTGTTGGCCTGTGGCGCTGGTTGTGGCTGGTGTTGCTGCTGGCGGTGTTGACGGCTGCTGGTGTCTTGCTGGTGCAGCGACCGGACCTGCTGCAGTCGGTAGTGCCGGATGCGCCGCCCGTGACATCTCCGCCGGCTGTTCCGACGACCGGCGAGAGGTCGGAGGGTGACAACTGACTGCAGAAAACGGGAACTGAGCGAACTCGACGTTTGTCTCTGGTGTCTGCGTCCCTGGGGGGTTGGAATTCCCGGTGCTGTCGGATACACTTCCTTCGCAGGGTATCGGCAGACTGCTGCTGGTACCCCTGAAGTCCTCGTAGCTCAGCAGGATAGAGCGTCGGTTTCCTAAACCGAAGGTCGCAGGTTCGAATCCCGCCGGGGACGTTCAGGAGCCGCAGGGGTTCATGTCGAACCCCTGCGGCTTTTTTGTGCGCCATAGGATTAGCTGACCACGTGGACATTTCCGACAGCGGGGATCCACGAGGCGAAGTTGGGATGGCGAAACGGTGTTAAGCCCGCAGATCGTCGCGTTTCGCTCCGTCGAAATGTCAGCCGGCTCTTTTTCCGGCTGAGGACAAGCATCGGACGCGTTCCTGCCGGGTGTGGATTTGCCGAAATTCACCTGTCGCAGCTCACCAAAGCCGGGTTACGCCGTAGGCATCAAATGCAGAATCAACACCGACGACCGGAACCTGCTCGGCCAACGCCTGTGCGATGATCATCCTGTCAAACGGGTCGTTATGGTGCTGTATCATCGTCGTCAGCAGTGACGTGTGCTTCGGGTCGATGGGCAGAATCGTAAAGTCGTTGCCTTCAATCCCCTGCCGCATGAAATCGTCATAGGATGACGTCAGGTCAAGTTTGTTTTTGCCAACCTTGATCGCGATTTCCCAAAAGGTTGCAGGGCTGACCAGTACGATATTCGATGGATCAGAGATCAGCGCGTCCGCTGAGCGACTTAGCTGCGGCTTTCGCAAGACGAACCAGAGGAACGTGTGGGAATCCAGCAGGATTCGCATCACATGTACTCCTTAAAGTCGGCCAGGTGCTCATCGTCATCCGAGATGATTTCGATCATTCCGATGCAGTTCCCGGCTTTACGTGGAAGTTGCGGTTTGGCTGGCTCTGAAGTCAGTTTTGCAACGGTGTGCTGGTTCTCTGTAATGATGATTTCATCACCCGGTTTCAGCTGATGAACAAGTTCTTTCAGCTTTTCCTGGGCTTCGTCGAGTGTGATGGATATCGACATTGTTTGCTCCTTGTCCTGCAACGGCAACCTTTCACAATGACACGATTCAATCCCGAGCACAAAGCTCTTTTCGTGATAATGATGCCCGATAATGCAATTTTACACGAAAGTGAACTGCAAAGGAGTCAGATCTGAGGAAAAATCGCCAGTCGGAGTGCATGTCAACGGGAAAGCTCTCAAATGCACGGATTTCAAAGAAACAACCATTCACGTCCCCCGTCACGAAAAGTTGCTAAGCCCTCGCCTTTGTGGCATTCTGTCTGGTGCTCGGAGAAGCGGAGGCAGGCTCTGCTGGGAAGCAAACTGCTGAGCACAACCTCCGTCTCGCGTGGAACCGGTGGCGGGGTGGTGGCTGCCGCGGTCTTAGCACAAAGGATTTGAATTGGCCGAATCAAAGACTGGTTCGCAGCACTCAAAAACGTAAGATGCGAAGCGAAAGAGGTGTTCTGATGCTGGATCTCGAGAACGGAATGGAATCACTCACCAACTTCAAACGCAACACGGCCGACTACCTGCGGCAGTTGCACCAAACGGGGACTCCGCTTGTGCTGACTGTGAATGGTCGCGCTGAGGTGGTCGTTCAGGATGCGGTGGCGTATCAGCGGTTGCTGGAATGGGCTGCAAAGGCGGATCTTGCCGAGACAGTCGAGGCGATCCGTGAGGGCCTTGCCGACTCTGCCGCAGGACGGGTCAAGCCAGCACGCGAAGCTCTGCAGGCACTGGCCAAAAAATACGGTATTACCGGCGGTGACGATGCGCTATAAAGTCCTGCTTACGGACAGGGCAGAGTCCGACATCGACTCCGCGTTTTTGTGGTTTCGCGAACAGCGACGAACGGTCGTCGGGGCCACGGGAATTGACGCGTTTTCCAGCCACGGATTTCACAGATAGCTCAGATGAAGTGGGTCGTTTTCAGAGTGCTGTACTGTGGAATCTGAGTGATCTGTGGTTTCAGGAACACACGCTGCGCGGTGTCGGCACTGACTCGTCCTATGCCCGCGACTCCCGGCCGCAGCACTCAACCAGCGTTATGGCCCCTCTGACCCCCGGCGTTGCATATCGCCGATCCCCGCCCCGCAAACCGGAATTTCCAATGTTTCCACCCCTGGGAGGGCGAAGCTCCTGCTGAGCCACAAACCGAACCGCCTGCTGCGTACCAGTCCACCACCGAACCTTGCCCGCAGCTCATCGCCATCCGGAACTACCCGGCGAAAGAGCTGCGACGGAGCCCCTCAACTGGCTCAAGGAACAGCCCTGAAATTCGTCGGCTATCAGGAATTTGGGTGTACGGCTTTCCAACTGCGAATGGTTTTTACTCAGGGAGCCACGGAGTCACAAAGCGGCGTTTGTATGACATCAACTCCGACGTCGATCCTCTTGCCGTCTCCGTAGACTGTCAGAGAGGAGATTTGAAATGTGGTGTTCCCGAAATTAGAGCAAGTCACCCTCTGTGAAGTCCTGGCTGGACAGCAGATTTTGGTCCGGTGCGCGGAGGTGAGTGACAATCACGGTGTCCTGATCCACGTAAAAACAGCGCGGAATGTTCGACCACGACGTGTGCCAAAGAATGCGTTCCGCAGTTCATGAATGCAGAACCCATCTTCTGGAGCTTTCGGAAAAGAAAAGGGGCTGGCGGCGAGTCGCTGAATGGTGTGAGACAGCGCATCAAGCCATGCATGAGCGCCAGACACAGATCTTTGCATGATCCAGTCAACGCAGTCGTTCTGGTTTCGGACCGCTTCGGCCGTAAATCGAACGCGAAAACTCATGGATTTTTCGGCATTCGATTGCGCGTCTGCTGTATTGCGTCCTGTGCGTCAATGAGTCGACCGGCTGCGACGTCTGCCAGTCCTCGATTGAGTGATTCAAGACTTTGTTGCAAATCAGTTTCCGACAGGCGAGACGCCTGCCATCGCTGGAAAAGGTCTTCGATGGCAATACCAGCCTCTTCAATCCGGGAATGCTCCAGGACGAACTTTCGAAAGGCCTCAACATCGTCGAGTACTGTGCTCATGGACCGGATTTTACAGTTTGTGCCCGCTCAAATCAAATTGAATTACATCGTCCCGCGGCATCCAGCCAATCCCCGCGAGGTCGTGGGGATTGGCGGGGGCTTCACTCAGAGTCACCGGGCATTGGGGCGGAGCCTGCCCGCGTGCCGGAACCGGTGGGCACGTCTCTTCGTGAAGCAGGCGGCATCCGGACAACCGCGACGTGGAAATCGCACGCGGCCGCGGAACCGGGCGAGTCATCTGCAACGTGCGACTCCCCGCCAGTCCGGGGCAAACCGGTCTTCCCGGCCGACCGGCACGTCCGCGACTGGACCTGCTCGAGCCCACGATACGGCAGCTGCTGGCCACAATTTCACCGCTGACACAGCCACGATCAGAAGCATGGCCCGAGCGTACGACGGCCTTGCTGCTCACCATCCCGGACGCCAGCGGCCGCAACGTGGAAATCCTGCACCGCCTGACCCCCGCCACCCGCCACTGGGCCACTCAGTCGATCCACCTGCTGACCGCCTGCCTGACCCGCATGAAACTGCTGCCCCCGCTCACCCCCGTTCCAGTCGCCAGCCCGGGTTCAAGCTTCAGTTCGAGCTTCGGCACCGGCCCCAACATCGGCCACCACGCTGCCGCTTCGCTTAAATCTCAGTCGGCCGCCGGCCTCCCCGCAGCATCGATGTGAGCCATGCCTCAAAAATCCGTCCGCTGGAGGGGGAAAATGCTGCGGGACATATCCGGAATGCCAGTCATGGACGAGAGATGCCGCTGAACATGACGGGTGGCGGTATCGCATTTTGGGATTTTGGCCGCGTGCCGGCAGACTGCGATCCGCACGGTCAAAGCGGCGTCGTCCAGTGAGCGATCTTCAGGCCGGGAACCTTCTCGAAATCCCTCGTGTTTCGCGTCAGCAACAGTGCGTCGAGGCTGAGGCAGATCGCTGCAATCTTCAGATCCATTGTTCCTACTCGCAGGGGATGGCGGCGCAAATCTTCAAAGCGATTGGCTGCATCCGATATGAAGTCGGCAATGGGAACCGAACAACAGGTCTGCAGATGCCGGCGTAGTTTCCCATATATGCTGACCTGTCGATCCAGCGATGTATTCTGAGAAAGGTGTGACAACCAACCCCGCATTTGTTCTTCGTAGCTGATAATGGAGACAGCAACAGATCCGTCCGGCACATCGGCCGGTCGCTCCCTGAGGCGACTCGATTCCTCGCTATCCCATTCCAGACAACTCAAATGGTCTGTGTCGAGAACAATCACAGCGATTCGTCCTCAGGCTTCTGATCGCGACGGATACTGGCGGCGATGCTCATAGCCTGGCGATATTCTTCGTCACCATGGAATGTACCAGCGATTCGCTCCCACCATGGCAGAGCGTCGGCAGTCTGCTGATTCCGTGGTTGTGTCTGCAGCAGCGACTGGACAGTCATTTCCAGTCGTCGAACGCGATTTTCAAGGTCATCGTTGGACGCAACATCCGTGGATCCGGGCATAACGTTCTCCTTCCGAAATTATGCCGTTTGGGGAGAGTGATCAGCAAGGCCAAACGGAATCCTCAAGGCCTGTCTCTCGCTGATACTTGTCGCATGATATTGGAATCCCGCGCCACCTGAATGCTGCCGCCCCCCTGCCGGTCCGCTGCAATCTCCGTCCACCGCCGGCCTTCCCGCAGCATCGATGTGAGCCATGCCTAAAAAAAATCCGTCCGCTGCGGGGGTGCGAGGGAGTGAGGAACCAGGGAGTCAGGAACGAGGGACAAGGAAATCCGGGAACGGACGGCGGACTTTTTTCGTTGGCTGTGGAGGGCTCGATCGGCAGGTGTCTGCGTCGCGCGTGTCGCGGTTGTTCGGGGTGAAAACTGGCCTTCAAAGTCCCCCCACTAATCCCCCCACTAATTCGCGTTTTCTCCGCTTTGGCAACGCAAAGTCGACGGGTGGTAAACGCAAAAACCCCGGAAAATCCGGGGTTTTCGCCAGCATCAGAAACGCATAGGAAAGGCTTTAGGAATTCCTAAACCGAAGGTCGCAGGTTCGAATCCCGCCGGGGACGTTCAAGAGCCGCAGGGGTTCGACTCGAACCCCTGCGGCTTTTTTGTGCGCCAGCCAGTTT
>SXXK01000465.1 GCA_005791255.1 Planctomyces sp. | reverse complement strand
TTGTTTTCAGCGATCGCCAGTCCGGTGGTTCGGCCGGGATGATCTTGCTGCCAAACTGCTGTTCCGGCTTTCCACTCGCTGACCGTTCCATCTCTCCAAAAGCAGGATCATACTCAAGGTTGTCGCCACACGGCGCATCCTGACTAACTGGTCGCAGTAATTCGGCAACATCGATCACAAACGTAGGCCTTGTGTTAGGCGAACCTGGATTCAGGAAATCCTGTTGCCGCTTTTAGATCGAAACGTCCTTATGCAACATTCGGAGGGCGAGAGGAATGTCGACTCTACGCTGAAAGAGAAAAAATAAAACTGAAACCAGCAGGATTTCTGGAATGTTTGGGGGAAAATCAGAGAGTATTGCATAGGTGCTGACGCTTCGGCAGAACCTATCCCAAGACGCGCGTCCTGAAAAGCAGGACAGAAGTGGATGCGTCCGGGATGTTCTGAGGCTGGCAGCGGCTTTCGACTTTATGAAGGGCGGTGGTTGTGTCTGGTCCAAACCTGCTGATCCAGTCTTTTTTCGGAGACTTCAGCTGTGATGAACTTCGATTTGATGCGGTGCGAGGAACGCTGCTGCAGACATTTGGCGTTCGAAGCCTTCGCGAGGCAGGAGAGGCATCCCTGGAGCAGGACTGCCGGGAAATTTGTCTGCAGGAGACCTGGCGGGCGTGAGAGCTCAGCGTAAACGGGAATGCTGAAGCGAACGACGGGCCGGCGAATTCGGATCAGTGGACCTCGGTGCCCCCGTGTCAGGTGGACTGGCATCACAGTGAAAACATTCTGGTCAGCGGGGCATTCGTTCGGTGGCGGGTGCCGCATCAGAGTGACCGCGGATTGAATGCCTTTGTTAGCGGAGCGGCAGCACTTTGGCTCCCGCAGGTTATCGAGCAGCGGTGTGAGCAGCGGTGTGAGCAGCAGTCCCGTGACGATTCGGCCGCCTCGTTCCGGGCTTGTGACGCGCCGGAGGTATCGAGGCGTACGTCAGATTCACCTGCCGTGGGGCAACCAGAGCTGATCAGGCTGGCAGGTCGTGGACTCCGCAAAGCATACCGGGTGGCTGGTCCAAATGTGATTCGTCTGCAAGGGAAGGCGGTTCAGCCGATCAGGACTGTGGGCAATCCGAGCACGATGGACCCGCCATGGGCCGTCGTGTCCCCCATTCTGGCAGCCGGGGCCCCATTGATCAGGACTGTAAGCGATCCCAGCACGATCGTATCAGGTGGACCGACACACACCGCCATATCGCCCACGCGCGCGGCAGGCATGCCTCCGATCAGCGTAGTGACGCCCCCAGGCGGCAGAATCGGACCGCCAACATGCGGAATGGGGGGCACAGCAGGGGTCAGCATTGGGCAAACATGCATGTCGCCAACTCGTGCAGCAGGCTTTCCCATAGTGATTTTCCAAACAAGAGGACTGGACAGGGGAACTGTGTTACTGCCGGGGCCCCATGACAGGAGTGTAATCGGCACAACGGGCGTTTGAGCCCTTAAAGAAGCTGCGGAAACAGGTCCGTGTCACAGCAGCCCAGAGTGGCAGTTCAGGAGGCAGGGGGACGGATGAGTCGGCGACTGGCGGCCCTGCTCTGAGCACTGATAGAAATCGATCAAAGGCAGAATGCTGCGTCCAGGCAGCCTTCGCAAATGGCTTTGGCTGACTGGAGACAGGTTCTGATGGTTCGTGATCAGAGGTTGATACTGAGCACGACAGGCCGTGGAGACCGGGGCCACCTGCGTCGGCGCTGCGCTGCGTGGAATTGTGTGTTCGTGTTGTACGATCATGAGACTTGCCTGGTAACACGGGGCACGCAGATGCAACACAATCTGCGAACAGGGATTCGGGAACATTTGTTGATATGGGTTGATTTCAGAAGAACGCGAGGACGTTTCTCGGGGCATTGCCCCGGAATTTCCATCAGGACCAGGGCAGTTTTCCGTCCGCGATGCGAATCGCAATTTCAGTAAACAACTGCCGACGTTCCGCTGCGTTTTCAGGAGTTTTGAGTACCGTGGCGAGGATGGCGCCGCCAGTCACGGCTTTGCCGGTGAGGTGATCCGGCGCGGGGACATCGGGGGCATTGGGGGGGGCCATGCTGCCATGCGACCAGAAGGCAGAGACACCGGCCCAGGCGGCAGGGCTTTCCATCTCGAGGGATTCTGCCATTTGCATGGCTTTTCGACGTGCGTCATCCGAGGGTTGCCGTACCCAGTCTTCGGCGAGTTGCAGCATGGGGATATCAGCATCGGACTTTAGACTTTCTGCGGCCCGAATACAGTGAATAAGCCACCAGACGGCACACCGTTTGGGAAGTGCATACGCGAGGAACAGGAGGCAGTCGTTTTCTTCGGACGTGCGCTGCAGCCGCCGGGCGTATGCTTCCGGTGATTCATCCTCGCCGGGAGCGAAGGAGATTTCTTTTTCCAGGCGATACCGTTTGAAAATCTGCTCAGCGGTGTCCCCTGTGAACCCCCGGTCCGCCTGCGGGACAGCAGCAATGGCTTTCATGTGGTCGGCTCCCTGTTTGTCGGAGTGACTTATCGGGGTGTTTTTTTCCAGCGGTCCTGTGTGGTTGTGGCCACATGTTTCGGCTGCGTCGATGCAGAATTCTGTCATACCACATCGGAGAACATCTCCGGGCCGCAAAACACCCTCCGTTTCCCGCTGTTCGTTAACAAAGGTACCGTTTGTGCTTCCCGGATCGCAAAAGCGACAGGTCAGATCGGGCAGCAGCGTCAGGGAGAGATGCCGTCCCGACATTTCGAAGTCCCCTGGGAAGGCGGCATCACTCTGTGGCAGGCGACCGATGATGATGGGTCTGTCGGATTCGAGTCGACAGACATCCCGGAACCTTTCACCATCTCGGACTTTGAGAACCACTGTCATCGTCTGCTCCACTCGACTAATAAACAGCAGATCACACAGACCAACAGTGCTGTCAGCTGGGGACCGGGAAAATTCTCTGCTGTTTTTCTGAAGTTACAAGCACCGCGTATGCATGGAAAAAGCCGCGTCTCAGTTGATCTTGGTCATGGCACCTTTCACCGTGAGTATCCCATCGCTGGCGACAGTTGTCAGCAGAGATGTCAGTTCTGCGCTGGCGGAACCTTCCACCTTGACCATGATGCCTTTGATAGTGATCCCGGAGTGGTCGATTTTAATACTGTTTCCTCCGACCTTGAGTTCAATGCCCCGCATGGCTTCTGTCTTGATAGCGCCTGACACTTTTGTGGTCTGATTGCCCAGCTCGAGGGTTGTCGTCTGGTTGCCCATTTTCAGCGTTACAGACATATCTCCCCGGTCCAGTGTTAAGG
>SXXK01000464.1 GCA_005791255.1 Planctomyces sp. | reverse complement strand
GCGACTCGGGCAGCGGGGACACACCACCGGCAGCGGGGACACACCACCGCCAGCGGGGACACACCACCAGCAGCGGGGACACACCACCGGCAGCGGGGACACACCACCGCCACGGGGACACACCACCGGCAACGGGGACACACCACCAGCAGCGGTGACACACCACCAGCAACGGGGACACACCACAGCCACGAACCGGGAGCGGAGAAGCACAACCGACAAAGGCCGCACAACCAGCAAAGGCCCCACACCACCGTAAAGGGGACACAGCACCAGAAACCGCGTGCGTCTTTGCCCAATCCCAACCGTACTGCCCTCACCGCCCATTCACCGTCGCCATTTTTCTTGTCGGCTCCGCGTGAAACCAGGCGTCTGCCACGCACCAGCACGCTTGTCGCATCCCTGCAGGCCACGATGTGGCAAGGACCACTCCCGGCAAGCCAGCAATCGCACCCGGTATTCACACCCGCGGACTCCCGTCCGCGGCTCACCCACTAACAACTAACAACTAACAACTAACAACTAACACCTAACAACTAATCCGCCCACCTGATGCCATCCCACAAATCCAGCTCTTCTCGCACACCAGTCTCCGGATCCGCAATGAATTCCGCCCGACAGCCATAATCCCTGTAACCCCCGCCCACCAGCCGCCCAAACACCGTACCCAAAGTTAACGCCTCACGCACATCGTGAGTCACAAAGACGGTCGTCATCTGATGCTGCTCCGCCAGACTGCGGAAAATGGCCTGCATCTTGAGCCGTGTTTGAGCATCCAAAGACGCAAAGGGTTCATCCATCAGCAGCAGTCTCGGACGCGCCAGCAACGCCCGCACAAAGGCCAGTCGCTGCTTCTGTCCGCCACTCAGTTGCCACACAGACTTCCGCACTTCCGACTCCAGCCCAGTCAGCTCCAGCAGCTGGCCCACTTCCCGTCGAACCTCCGCCTCAGCAGTCCGCCGCAGCCGCAATGCAAATGCCGCGTTCTCAAACACATTCAAATGCTCAAACAGTAACGGCTCCTGATCCAGATACAGGGAAATCGGTCCAGCAACGCTCCCGGACACCGCCACCGTTCCCGCAGCGGGCCGCAGCAGACCCGCAAGGCATTTAAGCAAAGTCGACTTTCCGCAACCCGAGCTGCCCAGCACCACCAGTGTCTCCGCTTCAGCCAGCGTCAGATTCACATCCCGCAGAATCGGACGCCCACCCAGCTGAATGCTCAGCCCCCGCACCCGCAGCACACACGCCCCCGCTCCGCTGACTCCGCTCATCACATACGCTCCAGCTCACGCCGCAGTCCGCCTGTCAGTCCCGGCCCACCGGTCGTCATCACTGCACCCTCATCGCGCCAACGCAGCAGCAGCAAAGCCACCAGCGCCGGCACTGTCAGCAGCAGCGAAGATGCCGCCGCCTGCGAAACACCGCCCTCACGAATCTGCGAAAACAGACGCATTGTCAGCGTCTGCACGCGCCCGCCACCAACAACTGTCGTCAACCCATAATCCAGCCACGAAAGTAATGCCGTCTGAAACAAACACAGCGGCAACAGGCCCCGCACATCAGGCAGCACCACATGCCGCCAGACAGCCACGTCGCCGCCGCCCAGTGTCCTGACCAGTTGCTCCCTGCGCCAGCTCGATGGCTCACGTACCCCCGCAAACAACACCGCCGCAAACGATGTCCCGTACACACTCTGCACCAAAAAGACTCCCAGCCACGATCCGGCCAGCTGAATTCGAGCCATCAGGTCGAACAGACAGCCGGCAGCGATCGCCGGAGACGTCAGCAGCGGCAAATACAGCAAAACGCGAAATCGCCCGCTGCCACTTTCTGACCAGCAGCGACTGATCAGCAGCCCCCACACCGTCGAACACACCGCCACCGCCAGACTCAGGCCCGCTCCCTGCCACGCCGCACGACCGTTGCTGCCGCTGAATGCCCGCTGCCACGCGACCCCGTCCAGCCGCAAAGGCACCAGACGCGGCCATTCCCAGCCACTCCCACACGATAACCACACGAGCACAACATAGGGCAGCACACACAATACCCCCACACTCAGCAGCAGCACGCACCGCCCAATCACACCGCCCGCTGACCGGGACCCAGACCTCATACCGCTCCTCCCCCGTCAGCTGCCTTCCCACCGCCGGACGCTCCGGCGTGAACACGCGGCAGCCACAGCAGCAAACAGGCCAGCACTGCGAAGTACACAGTCGCATAAACAAAACTGAGCGGACGGTCCTGCAGCGAATACTGCCCGGAACTTTGCTGAATCAGCACGGACATCAGCCGCGGTGACTGCCGACCAAGCAGCAACGGCGCCTCCCAGGCCGAAAAATTCCACACCAACAGCAGAAAAGCCAGCAGCCGGGATCGACGCCACAGCATCGGTACCCCCACGCACACACGCGCCCGCCACGCCCCGGCCCCCAGTCGTTCGGCAAGTTCCACATAACGACGAAGTCCCGCCGAACGCCACACACTCAGCAAAAACAAACCTGTCAGCGGAACACCCGTCAGCCAGCCCGCCAGCACAATTCCCACACTCCAGACGTCATTCACCAGCACAGGAAAATCACCAGGCTGAAAATCGGGCCACCAGACTGCCAGACCACGAGCCAGCAAGCCCCCGCGACTGCACAGCTGCAGCACCACGAAGGCCACAGCCGAAACGGGCAGGGCAGCCCCCAGCGTCAGCATCACGCCAACTCCCCGTTCCACACGCCAGTGATCCGCCGCCACGCACAACAGCATTCCCGTCACCAGGCACAACGCAGTTGTGATCACCGCGGTCGTCATGCTCAGCAACAGACTGGGCAGTAACACACCGCCCGAGCAGGCCTGCCACCACCAACTGGCCGTCAGCCCCGTTCGCAGCAGCCCCAGCAGCCCCACACTGTAAAACCCGGCATACCCCACCATCCACACCGCTGGCAGCAGCACCAGCAGGACCAGCAACGCCATGCCCGCAATCCGCTCAGCCCTCATGGCTGCCCCGCTGCAGACTCGCCGCCGTCCAGAATCTCACTCCGCAGCTCCTGATGCAGACGCAGCATCACCTCAGCCGCAGGTTCTGCCAGCGCTCGCCGGCGAAGCTCCGCTCGAGACGGTACACGCTCACGCTGGTCAGCAGTGGCAAAACGAGCAACCCAGGGAGCAGTCAGGCGGGCAGTGTCCAGCACCGTTCCGTCGCCCCACACCTCGCTCCGCAGCTTCTCCGCCTGAGCCTCCTCGCTGATCAGAAAATTGATCAGCAGCAACGCACCCGCATGATTGGTCGAATTCCGAGGAATCCCCAGATAGTGCGTATTCCGAATACTGCCAAACACCGGCACATACCCCCGCGCCGACTCCGGCAAAATACCCTCACGCACCTTGTTCTCCACCTCACCATCATTGTTGCTCATGGAAAAATCCACCTCGCCGGACAACAGCAGAGCATGCAGCTGCGCCACGTCCTGAGGAAAGGTCTGGCCGCCACGCCACAAATGCGGCCGCACCTCCCGCACCCACGCCCACAACCGATCAGCCGCCCTGCGATACACCGCTTCGCTGTACGCCCCGGAAAAGTCATCAGAATCCTCAGCAAACTGCAACAGTACCGACTTCAAAAACGTCAGCCCCGTAAACCCGGAATCAAACGTAAATCGACCGGGATGCTGCTTGATCCAGTCGGTCAGTTCAGACAGCGTCCCCGGAGGTGTCCTGACACGCTCGGCATGATGGATCAAAGCCTGCTGCACCGTCCCCCAGGGACACTCATAACCATCGATCGGACGCTGAAAATCCAGCCGAATCTGATCATCCGCCAAATTCAGCAGGGCCGCATTTGGCAGCCGGTCCACAAACGGACCCCACAAAGCCTGCATCTGACGCAACTGAAAAAAAGTCTCACCGTTGATCCAGACTACGTCCAGTTCACCCGCCTGACGACCCGACTCCACGTCCACCAGCAGTCGATTCACCAACTGCTGCCCATGCAGCGGCACAAACTCCAGCGTCACACCATACTGCTCCATCCGCTGCCCGACCCAGCCCGCCATGTACTGATTGATCAGCGGGTCACCATCCCACATCGCCACCCGCACCACAGAATTTACACCCCGCGACTCGATCTGCTGCCACGACATGTCGGACGTCACCGAACGCTGCTGCTGCGAATTGCCGGCACTGCCTGTTCCGCCACAGCCCGCCAGCACCAGCAGCCAGCAGCCGACAGCCGCACGACACCACCACGACAATCCCCGCAGTCCGCCACACTCCGCCACCATGCCACTGCACCCATCACGAACCAACCGCACAACCCTCATCAAACCCTTGCCCCGACAATCCTGCCGCATTCTGCCGACTGCCCCAGGAAAATACCACACACTATCCCCGCCGCCCCGCCCGTGCTCCTGCTTGAGCTCGATCAACCCAGTCCTCTCTCCCTGCGATTCATCCGTGCCAATCCATGTTCATCCGTGGCAGAAAAGAACATCCCTGCACATCCGTGGCCAAACAAAACTCCCTGCCCATCCGTGGCCAAAAAAAAATCCGTGGCGCCCGCCGAACACCCTGCCCCCCCG
>SXXK01000463.1 GCA_005791255.1 Planctomyces sp. | reverse complement strand
CGCCAGCACCAGGAATACGAAAGCCACGGATCCGGCAAACAGCAGCATTCCCGTACTGCCGGACGTGCGTTCAAGAAATGCCAGCTCAGTCCACTCGGCAGCCATGGTTGGTGGCAGTTCGCTGGCAGCCAGTTGTTCCAGCGCTGCGATGGCTTCACCGCTGCTGAAACCAGGCGCTGCATTCGCCGTGATCGCTGCTGCCGGATACATGTTGTAGCGAGTCACCATCAGCGGGCCGCCAATGCGCCGCACGGAAGCAACAGAGCCCAGCGGAATCATCTGCCCGTCACGATTTCGCACCTGCAGCTTCTTCACATCCTCAATGCGATCCCGAAATTCGCGGTCCGCCTGGACCACAACCTGCCACGTTCGGCCAAACAGCCCGAAGTCATTGACATAACGGGAACCCAGATATCCCTGCAGCGTGCCGAACACTTCAGCCATCGAGATGCCCAGCGACAGACAGGCATCGCGGTTGACATCCACAAACAGCTGCGGGGCGTTGACATTGAACACACTCAGCAGCCCGCGAAGCTGCGGCAACTGGCCGGCCTCGCGAACCAGTGCGTCCGTCTGGTCCTGCAACCCCTTCAGCCCCAGATCACCACGGTCCTCCACCATCAGTTTCAGCCCGCCGGCGCGCCCCACTCCGGAAACTGCCGGTGGAGGATTGATGGTGACTGTCGCTTCGGGAATCTCCGCGGCATATTGTTTCAGCAGCGACTCCTGAATTACTGAGGCCCCCAGTTCCGCTGTCTGCCGCTGCTCGAACTCGTCCAAAATGATGAACATCGAGCAGAAGTTCGACGCGCGAGCCCCCAGTTGGAACGAGTTTCCGGCAATCGCATTCACGGCATGAACGCCCGCAGTTTCCAGAGTGATCCGTTCCACCTTCTGCAGTGTTTTCAGAGTGCGTTCAGAAGACGACGCATCCGGTAATTGCACACTGCACACCAGATAACCCTTATCCTGCGTCGGAATAAAACCGCTGGGAAGGGACGTGAACCCATACCACGTCAGAATCAGCAGCCCGCCATAAACCGTCAGCACCAGCAGCGGCACGCGCAGCAGCTTCCCCACCCCGTACTCATACCCCTGCACCGAAAATCGCATGCCGGAATTGAAGCCGCGGAACAGCCAGCCAAGACTGAAATTGAGCAGTCTGGTCAGCCAGTCCTGCGGACCATGCCGTGGCCGCAACAGTACGGCCGCCAGGGCCGGACTGAGTGTCAACGAGTTGATGGTGGAAATGAGAGTGGATACGGAAATGGTCATGGCGAACTGCAGGAAAAACTGTCCCACCAGACCGGAAACAAAGGCGCAGGGGATGAACACGGCTGCCAGAACCAGTCCCACGGCAATGACCGGCCCGGTCACCTCCTCCATGGCCCGCATCGTGGCTTCCTTCGGAGCCAGACCTCGCTCAATATTCTGCTCCACGGCCTCCACCACCACAATCGCATCATCCACCACAATGCCGAGCGCCAGCACCAGCCCGAACAGCGTCAGATTGTTCAGGCTGAAACCGAACACAGCCAGCGCCGCGAAGGTTCCAACGATGGCCACGGGGACCGCAATCAGCGGAATAATGGCGGGACGCCAGCCCTGCAAAAACAGCAGCACAACGAGCGCCACAAGGATCACGGCATCCCGCAGTGATTTGAAGACCTCGCGGATCGACTCGCGAACAAACGGTGTCGTATCGTACCCGGCTTCAGCAATCACGCCCTCGGGAAAGTCCTTTGACAGTTCCGCCACACGCGCCTTGATCAGGTCTGCGGTTTCCAGTGCATTGGCGTCGGGCAACTGAAAGATCGCCAGCCCCACGGTGGGTTTCTGATTGAAGCGGTTGTTTGTTTCTTCAGCGCGAGCAGCCAGTTCCACACGTCCCACGTCTCGAACTCGCAGCATGCGACCGTCCGGCTGGGAGCGGACGATGATGTCTTCAAAGGCCGGAATGGACTCCAGTCGACCGGGCACGGTCAGTGGAATCTGCCAGGCCTGCTGTCCGGCCGCTGGGCCCTGACCCAGTTGTCCCAGTGCCACTTCAACATTCTGTTCGCGGACGGCATTTGCAACGTCGGCGGCTGTCAGTCCGCGGACCGCCAGTTTGTCAGGATCCAGCCAGATTCGCATGCTGTAATCCCGCTGCCCAAACACTCGCACCTCACTCACCCCAGGCACGCGGCTGAGCTCATCCTGCAAATGCAGTCGGGCATAATTGCTGAGATACAACTGGTCGTAGCGACCGTCCGGACAGTTGATGCTGACCTGCAGCAGAATGTCGGGGGACCGTTTGCGAGTAATGACTCCGGTGCGTCGCACAACTTCCGGCAGAGTCGGCAGGGCCAGACCAACGCGATTCTGAACCAGAACCTGCGCCAGATTCAGATCGACTCCGGGCTTGAAGGTAACAGTGAGTGCGTACGAGCCGTCGTTGGTGCTGGACGAATTCATGTACAGCATGTCTTCAACGCCGTTCACTTTCTGTTCGATCGGAGCGGCGATGGTTTCTGCGACAGTCTGAGCACTGGCGCCGGGATAGTTGCACTGCACTTCCACCGTGGGCGGAGCAATCTGGGGGTATTGTGCCAGGGGCAGACGCGTCAGCGCGATACCGCCGACCATCGTTATCACGATGGAAATCACGGCTGCAAAAATGGGACGATCAATGAAGAAATGGGAACGCAAAATCGGCCGCCGACAGAGTCTTCAGAAGGTAGTGCCTGGGCGAAATCCCATGAGCTGAGCGGGAGTATATCAGCAGGCGGGCAGGCATCCCACCCCGCAGCACTCGCCCGACAGCCAACCCTGTCTTACAATGCCCGCACCGGTCCCGCGGCGCCTGCTGCCGGCTTTCCGGCCTGCTGAATCCCTGCTGCCCGGACACCTCATGATCGCCTACGACCCCTATCGCTGGTGGAAATCCACATTCTCATGGCGCGGTACAGCCCTGCCACTGGCACTCAGCCGTGTACTGATCTTCCTGCTGTACGCCATACTGATTCAGGCACTGTATGAGTACGGTGCCGACGCCGGCTGGATTTCGGAAGTGAACTTTCTGGGCATCGATCCGGCCGGCCACGCGGTACTGGGATCACTGATCGGATTTCTGATCGTGTTCCGCATCAATGCCTCAAATACCCGCTGGTGGGAAGGTCGCACCCTGTGGGGCGCACTGATCAACAACAGTCGCAATCTGGTCCGCTTCGCCAGTCAGCACTGCAGTGAACCCGAAGAACTGGCTCGACTGATCACCGGTTACGTCATGTGCCTGCGACGCGGACTGCAGGGATTTCGCGACCTTGGCGAAGCCGATCTGTACCTTTCCGATGATGTCGTGCAGCGCATCAGTCGTTTCGGCAATCTGCCGACCGGAATCAGCCAGGTCATGTCGGAATGGATCACTGCACGATTTCGACGCCAGCAACTGGATTCCATCATGCTGCGACATATGGAAGAGCTGCTGAATCGACTGGTGGATGCACAGGGTGGCTGCGAACGCATCCAGAAAACTCCGCTGCCGTTTGTCTATGTGGCCATGATCCGACAACTGATCCTGATTTACCTGCTGACACTGCCGGTGGTGCTGTGTGAACGCTGCGGCTGGTGGTCGCCGGTGCTGCTGGCCACAATCTCGCTGGGCATGTTCGGTCTGGAGGAAGCCGGAGTGGAAACAGAGGACCCCTTTGGCCTGGAAGACAACTGCCTGGACCTGGTGGCCTGCACGATGACGATCGCCCGCGATACGGCTCAGCTGGCCACGTCACCTGCGACGGAAACAAATCTTTCGGAAGGTTCCTGATACAGCTGCGCGCAGCCTTCACACAGCAGGCCCTGCCGTGAACGCATCAGCCGAATGTTCAGCAGCCGCTGCCGGGCGACGACTGACGGTTCCACCAGCAGTCGCAGGTCGGCAAATGAGGGCTGTTGCAGAGCCGCAGCCGGACGGATCAGCATGACCGTGGCACCACTGTGTTCCACCGCCAGCTGCAGTCTTCGTACCACTGCCGATGTGCACCGATTCATCCACGCCAGTACCACTTTCACGCCACGACTGCGAGCCGTTTGTTCGAGTGCCCACAGGGCCTGACCAGACCCACTGCGGGTATCCGGAGGAGGCTGCACCAGCAGAATTCGCGACAGCGGGATGCCGTGCAGCGGTGCCATGGCCGGGAAAAAGCCACGCGCTTCGTCGATGACAGCCAGACAGCCGGGCTGACTGAGCAGACCGGCGGACGAACGCAGAGCCAGCGATGTGGCGGACTGGCCGGGACCGCGACTGAGCCACTCCACCACCGAACCGGCCGCGATGCCACCACCCGGCAGCAAAGCATCCAGTGAGGCCAGACCAGTAGGAAACACCCCGCGAGCCATCACCGGAGCCGCAGCCGCGCGGAGCTGACCCCGCAACTGCTGGATGGCCTGCAATCGAGCTGCCGCAGCCACTGCTGTCATGGATTTTTGTACCCGCCAGTCTGGTGCCTGGACGGTGTCCCTACCGGCAGCCGAAATGCAGAAAAATCCGCCTTCGGCCACACAAAATTCACCGGGATATTCCCGGGAAACACTGGAATCTGTCCGCCGAACAGATCATCGGTTCGCAGACAGGTCAGACATTACGGCTGGGTGTCAGGAGTGTCAATATCCGATATTCCCGGATCACCCACCAGTTCCTGAACTTCAGAAATCTTCCCGTCACGGACTGAACAACCGCACCGAATACTCGGAAAAAATCGCCCGCACCGACTGGCGACATCAAATTCCGGACACTCACCTCTTTCCCCGGCCGGAAACCTGACTCCTGACCGTTTCCGCGTTACACTCTGCAGCCTGTTCCAGGCCCTGCTCGCTGCGGTTTTCACTTCGCTGATACTTTCTGCTGCACTGCTTCCCCATCATGTCCGACAAACGCAATCTGTTCAATAAAGTGTGGGATCTGCACACGGTTCGCACTCTGCCCGGTGGCCAGACTCAGCTCTTCATCGGTCTGCACCTGATTCACGAAGTCACCAGTCCGCAGGCCTTCGAAATCCTGCGTGAACGCGGGCTCAAAGTCGCATTTCCGCAGCGTACCATCGCCACCGTCGACCACATCGTGCCCACCGACAATCAGGCACGACCGTTTCGGGACGAACTCGCCGAACAGATGATGGCCGCCATCGAAAAGAACTGTGCGGATTTCGGCGTCACCCTGCTGAACCTGTCAGACAACCGCCAGGGCATTGTGCACGTGGTTGGCCCCGAACAGGGTCTGACTCAGCCTGGTATGACCATTGTTTGCGGCGACAGCCACACCAGTACTCACGGGGCCTTCGGTGCCAGTGCCATCGGCATCGGCACCAGCAACGTGGCTGAAGTTCTGGCCACTCAGACCATGTTCCTGAATCGCCCGAAAGTCCGCCGCGTCGTCGTCAATGGGCAGCTCGGTCCCGGCGTCTACGCCAAGGACGTCATCCTGTATATTATCCAGAAGCTGGGCGTGCAGGGCGGTGTGGGCTACGCTTACGAATTCGCCGGCAGTACCTTCGATGCCATGTCGATGGAAGAGCGAATGACGGTGTGCAACATGAGCATCGAAGGGGGTGCTCGCTGCGGCTACATCAACCCCGACCAGAAAACAGTCGACTACCTCCGCGGTCGCCCGCTGGCTCCCCAGGCAGCCGACTTTGACCGTGCCGCCGCATGGTGGCTCAGCATGGCGTCGGCTGCTGATGCTCAGTTCGATGACATCGTCGAATTCAGCGCGGCCGATATTGAACCCACCGTCACCTGGGGCATCACTCCGGCCCAGTCCGTCTCCGTCAGTACTCCGCTGCCCCGCCTGACACAGGTTGCGGCTGAGGAACAAAAACTGATCCGCGAAGCTCTCGAATTCATGGGTCTGCAGGAAGGTCAGCCTCTGCAGGGCACCCGCATCGATGTGGCCTTCATCGGCTCCTGCTCCAACTCACGCATTTCTGATCTGCGTGAAGCCGCTCGAGTCGTGCAGGGACACAAAGTGGCGGCCCACGTCAAGGCCATCGTTGTTCCCGGTTCACAACTGGTGCGACAGCAGGCCATGGAGGAAGGGCTGGACCGCATCTTCGAAGCCGCAGGGTTCGAATGGCGGGCTGCCGGCTGTTCAATGTGCCTGGCCATGAATCCGGATAAACTGCAGGGCCGACAGCTCTGCGCATCCTCCAGCAATCGCAATTTCAAGGGCCGCCAGGGCAGTCCCACAGGACGCACGCTGCTGATGAGTCCGGCGATGGTGGCTGCCGCCGCAGTGCAGGGCCAGGTCACCGACATCCGCCACTTCCACATCCACTCCTGAACGCTGCAAAACTACAGAAACTCGGCCGTCACGCTGTCCGCCAGCAGCAGCCCGGTTTCTGTCAGTCGCAGTTGCCCGTCCGCCAGCTCCAGCTGACCGCGTCGCAGGCCCTGATCCAGAGCCGCACCGGCCAGCTGCTGCAGTGTCACGCCGAAACGTGACTCAAACTCGGCCACATCAAATCCCCGTCGCAGTCGCAGTCCCAGCATGATCGCCTCCCGCGCTCGCTGCTCCGGCTCACAACGCTCCTCCTCCTCCACACACGCCCGCCCCTCGGACCAGCTCCGCAGCCATTTCACCACGCTGCGACAACTGGTGGAACGCACACCACCCACGTACCGCGCCGCACCAGGCCCAAACGCAAGGTACTCCTCAGCACGCCAGTACACCAGATTGTGCCGACACTGCCAGCCAGGCCGGGCAAAATTCGACACCTCGTAATGCTCAAACCCAGCCCCCGTCAGCTGCTGAATCGCTTGCAAATACTGACTCCGCTCCAGCTCCTCCTCCACCCGCTGCAGCTCACCACTGCGCTGCCGACGAAAAAATGGCGTCCCCTGCTCCCACGTCAGACCGTAGGTTGAAACATGCACCACCGGCAGCGAGACAGCTCGCTCCAGGGTCCGCTGCCACGATGCTTCTGACTGCCCCGGTACTCCAAACATCAGGTCCAGACTGACTGCCGGCAGAATCGACGCCGCCTCACACACCACCTCCGCAGCAGCATCAGCCCGATGAGTCCGCTCCAGCAGCTGCAGCACGTCATCATCAAACGACTGCACCCCCAGACTGAGCCGATTCACGCCGGCCTCGTGCAGCACACGCAGCTTCTCAGCCTCCAGACCATCCGGATTGGCTTCCATCGAATACTCACCGCCCGGCTGCAGCTCAAAATGCCCGGCAATCAATTCCGCCAGTTGCTGCAGCTGCAGCACACTCAAATGTGTCGGTGTGCCCCCCCCGATGAAGATCGAGTCCACCGGTAACCTCGCACCCGACTCCCGCCGATGCTGCTCAAGCTCACGCTGCAGACAGTCAAACCACTGCGGTATCAGATGATCACGCCGTGCCACCAACGTGAAATCACAGTAACCGCAGTGATGCAGACAAAACGGCACATGCAGGTAAACGGCGCGAGGCCACTGGATCATAAGGTCACTTCGGAGCCACAAATTTCACAGGCAGTGGAATGTCCAGCGTATCGCGGTTTGCCCGAAATCCGCCACCGTCCACATCCACAAACACGGGATTGCTGAGCGCCGTCGGATGCTGCTGCCCCCAGTCCGGACCCACCACACCACCCAGCACCTGAGTCGCATGGCCGACGAGAACCACCAGATGGGCGTCCCCCGCCAACTGCAGCTCCACCGACTGCTCAAACTTCACCACACCCGTACCAAACAACTGCGGATGAGACTGGCTAGTAAACGTCAGGCCGTCCGCAGGACGACCGTTCACCAGCACCTGCACCGTATCAATGTCCAGCCAGTTCGCACACTGCACACGGATGTGCCCGGTCACTTTCCCGGACGCCGCTCGCAAATCCTCACCGGAAATCGCCCGAGCCGCAGCACTGCCCGACTCGCCAAACGATACTTCAAGGTACGGACCATTCGACATGATGATTCGCCCCTCCCGAGACACGTCCCGCATCTCGTCCGAGCTGATTCGTGCCGGATCATCCGTGGAAGATTTCAGCCAGATCCGCAGCCCGCCCGAACCGTGATAGTTGTAATGCGAATCCGTATTCACCACGCCATAAATGCGGAAACCCTGATTCAGCAGCTGCAGCCAGTTGAGCGCCGTGTGGTTCTCAATCGGTTTCCCGCCCCGAATGTCAAATCGATCACGCTTCAGCAGTTTGTCAATCGGGTGGATTTCCATGACATTGATCAGACCAAACGAACGCTCATGCCCGCCGTCAGCCTGCTGATTGCCGTCCTTGTCATAGAACAGCCAGCCCACATCCGGATGATTCTGCTGGATCAGCTTCACACTGTTCTCGTCCCATGCCGCCAGCCTTTCCATTTGCGCCTCGGGACTGACATCCGTAACCGGACCGCCACCATCCTGTGTCCGCGGACGAAAACGCATTGGAAACACATTCTGATGATTCAAAGGCAATGGCTGCCCCGTCAGCTCCATCCCCTCCACAGTTGCCAGATATCCCGCCAGCTGCAGCGTTCGCAGATGGTCCGCATAAGTCGAAACCCGGTTATGTTCGGTACACGGTGCGAACTCGACATGCTCCGCCGCCAGATTCAATACGCGTCCCAGTTGACTGCTGGTGTTGTCACCGGACGGAGTGCTGTGGCTGTGGAAGTCCGCACTCACCCAGCCCTCCGTGGAAACCACTCGCGGCAATACGACAGTCCGCTGCGTTACCCCACCAGCCTCCACCTGCAGCTTCATGAATTCCGCATTGTACTCCGGTCCATGACTGACCGTGACGTCATATTCGCCCGCTGCCAGACGCGCCTGCACGGTGCCACTGGCAGTGTACGCCACATTCTTCACAAAATACTCAGCCGTTTCCGGCGCCCATCGCGGAGTCACTGTACCTGTACGCCCCGCAAACTCCACCTTCGCAGGCAACGGTCGCCCGGCTTCATCCACAATCTTCAGCTGCACCTGACCGCCTCGGTACTCATCAACCCTCAACTGTATCCGCCCGTCAGTCAACGTCACCTCTCGCGACTCAAACTGCTGCCCATCAATCGACACCACTGCCGTAACATTGCCGGCCGGCAGACGCACCGGTACCGTGCCCTCGGCCCCGGTAACAACCGTGCCCAGCACATCGTCACCCGACCGCAGCTCCACTCGCGCCCCCAAAATCGGACCATTCGCTGCAGTCACCCGCAGCACCGCTGATTGCAGGCTGCCTCCTGTACCCAGACTGTCCGCATGATCTGCCCGTACAGCCGGCAGATCCGTATTGACGTAAATCATCCGCCGCAGAGTCACAGACTCGCCGGGCTTCAACACGACCGAGCCGCCGGACTCCGGTTCATACGCCAGATCCGTTTCACGATTGCCGTTCTTTGATCGCATCCGAAATCCCGGGACATGCACGCCATAAGCCTGCTGCCAGTGGATGTCGTGGAACCAGAACAATCGGCGATCTCCATCGGGACATTTCGGCATGTCTTCCTTGCCACCATCGGCCCGCACAGCGTCCTCCAGGACCACCGTCAGATCGGCCGACGTCGTGTTTTTCCAGGTGGACACAGCGGTCAGGAAACGATCGCCGGCCCCCAGTGACCACTCCGTGCGAAACTCGGGAGCCTTCTCACTGCCCGCCGCCGTAACGGTCACATCCGCGCGCCCGCCCAATCGCTTCGACTCCGCGATTCGCAGGTCCGTGAATGCAAACGCTCGACGACCCGGGAAAAATGCGCCCAACTGATCACTCTCGTGACCTCGCACCGCCAGATCAATCAGACAGCCACCCACCGAACGAATCGTCATATTGGCGTGCCGCGCAGCATCGGGGCGAGCAATCACGGCGGTCACAAAATCATTCCGCAGCACCACGTCCCCGTAAATGGCATCCACTTCCTTGCCCTGAGGCACCAGTTGCTCCCAGTTTTCAGCCGTCAGTACCGCAACCAGCGGATCATCAGCCTGTACCACGGAAACCCATGGCACAGACAGCAATACCGTGAACAGGGCAGCCAGCAGCCGCGACCAGCGGCAGGCAATTAAAACAGCAGACAGCGAAGAACACATGGCAGAATCCTGAAGTGGGAACACAGGATGAATTGACCAGTGAGAATCATTCCGACTGGCGTTCCGTTTCGCAAGTCGCACGGACCGCCGGATCGTCATCACTGAGTATTAAGCCGGGATGAACGGACGGGAAAATCTGCCAGCAAAAAGAAAAACGCCGCTGTCCCAAAACGGGACAGCGGCGCTGACAGGGGAGAGATTTCCCGATGTGATCAGGCCGCGGCTGAATCGCGTCGCGGGATCTTCAGATCACCTCGAACCATTTCTTCCGTTACCACAAATTTCTGACCCCGCTCCAGCTCCGGCAGATCGAACATCAGGTCGAACATCACACCTTCAAGAATCGATCGCAGGCCGCGAGCACCGGTTTCGCGAGTCCGGGCGAGACGAGCAATCTCCCGCAGTGCTCCCTGCGTGAAGTCCAGCTCACACTCTTCCATTTCAAACATCCGGCGATACTGGCGAACCAGAGCATTGCGAGGCTCAGTCAGCACCTGCATCAGAGCATCCTCGTCCAGCGGAGCCAGAGTCCCGATCACCGGCAGTCGTCCCAGAAGTTCAGGAATCAGTCCGAACTCCATCACGTCCTCAACCGTTGCCTGAGACAGCAGGTGCTCACGGCTCTTCTCGTCCGGAACATCAGAAGCCGTACCGAACCCAATCACCTTCCGCCCCAAACGGCGGGAAACGATGTCTTCCAGCCCTACAAAGGTACCGCCGCAGATGAACAGAATGTTGGTGGTGTCAATCTGAATGTACTGCTGCTCGGGATGCTTGCGACCACCCTGCGGCGGCACGTTGGCCACTGTGCCTTCCAGCATCTTCAGCAGTGCCTGCT
>SXXK01000462.1 GCA_005791255.1 Planctomyces sp. | reverse complement strand
GAGAACATGATCAACCGTCTGATTATTCAGCAGGAATGCTCGCGACGCGGTTTGACGGTGACGGAGTCGGAGGTGGATCAGGAAATCCTTGAGATTTCGAAGAAGTTCGGACTCGCGGTGGATCAGTGGTACAAGATGCTGGAGGCGGAGCGAAAGCTGACTCCGCAGCAGTATCGTCGCGATGTGATTTGGCCGATGCTGGCACTGCGAAAGCTGGCCGGTCGCGATGTCACGATTACGCGGGAGATGATTCAGCAGGCATACGAGGACAATTACGGGCCTCGAGTGAAGGCGCGGATGATCGTTCTGGATAATGTGCGGCGGGCCACGGAGATCTGGGAAAAGGCCCGCAACAATCCGGATGACTTTGAGAGTCTGGCGAGAGATTATTCTATGGAGCCGAACAGTCGCGCTCTGGGCGGAGTGATCCCGCCGATCCGGAAGAACTCGGGGGCTCACGAAAACCTCCGGACCGCAGCGTTTCGGATGAAGCAGCCGGGGGAGCTTTCCGGGGTCATCCAGGTGGGGCCGAGCCAGTATGCGATACTGAAGTTTGAGGGTTTGACGGAGCCGGTAGAGCATGACATGGCGGATGTGGAGGCGCAGTTGCATGCGGACCTGACGGAGCGGGAAGTTCAGCGGATGGTCGGCGAGACCTTTGAGAAATTGCAGGAGAATGCTCGCGTCGACAATTTTCTGACGGGCGAATCACGCGGGACAGTGGAGCCGGCTGCCGCAACCGGGCAGTGATGCCAACCGGCTCTGGTGCCAGCCAGCGGCAGTGGCGGACTTATCTGGAGTCATCCCAGCGTCTGCGATTCACAGCCAAACTTCACTTGCTTGACGAAAAAAGGGGACATCCGCCGGGTGTCCCCTTTTTTATGCGTTGCCTGAAGACCCTGCGACAGGAGTGACCGTGGCTTTCAACCCCGTTGCCATCCCGCGGGATGGCCCCGGAGGCGGATCACTGGCTGACGGGGTAATTGCTACTTCGCGATTGTTGGACATCCAGTCACGCGTGCACGCCGATCTGATTGCCTCGGCTTACCGTATCTGTAATTCTGGGATGAGCGGAAAGTGCGTTCCGCAGGCAGCATGGTGTGGGGGCATGCCCGATTGGCCGTATGCTCGGTGACCTGCACGAACATTTTGTGGTTACAGCGACGACGTGGTTTGCAAGGTGCTTGCCTGCCAGGTGAAAGCGATCTTCAAAAACTTCTCTCGTTCATGCTCGAAATCGAGTTGCTGAGTGGCGATGTCCGGGCTCACGGCCCGGTCGTATGCGGCGAAATACGCGTATTCCCAGCGGAAATATTCCTGTTTGCTCACCTGCCTGCTGTGAGGGGCAATCCTTGGGGCCATCCACCACCGGCAAACCACTTGATGTGGTCAGAGCAGCATCTGCTGTTGCATTCAAAATGAGTTCCCGGGCAGTTCCCAGACAGCCGTTGGTTGTGGCGATCACGGGGTAATTGGTGCATGCCATTGTGGTGCTGGCCCGCTGGTTGACGCGGTAAATGTCAGGAGGCGGTGGTTTTGCCGCGTGCTTCTTTATGCAAGGTTCAGAGTTCGCTTCAATGCAGTCTGACAAAGCAATGACTGATTGTTGGACTCATCAAAACGAATGATTCCAGAGCGCCGGCGGCCGCGGCACTTCGCTGGAGAACCAGCGGCAATGATGGCGTTCGCGGCATGGCGGCCGCAAGTTAACCGGGCTGTCGAGCGGGCCAGGTCCAGGAAAACTGGCCTGCAATCGTCGCGACGGGGCTCGGAGCGCCAGTTCTGCTGATTGTCGAAAGCGGAAACGAACATGTACGACGCTTGCTGAACCGGCTAATCAAATTTAGCCAACCGGTCGGATCCAGTTTCAGTCCCCGGACCACTCGAGGCGGGTATTCGAGCACCGCGTGAGCCCCACCGGAACGAACACAGGCCGCGGTCCATTCTGCCAACTGACGATAGTCGATCAGGGACAGGTCGGCGCAGCACCAGTCCGACGCCCTCCGTTGTCCAGAAGAACATGTGCCTGAAATCTTTTCATTGACCTCCTGACATCTCATCGGAGACAGCCAGCCTGATTGCTCACCGGTGGCCACAAGCAATTCGGCCTTCGCCCGATTGACGTCCGGCGGAACAGCCGCCAAATCCTGCAGTCGCTCACGAAGACCTGTACACGGGGCGTTTTCCACAGATGAGGTCTCAGTAGTCTGAAGAGCATTCAGGTCAACAAAAATCATTCCTCCAAGAACAGCTGCATTGTCTGAAAGCAGTGTCGATTTGAAGCGACCTTCCCAGAAACGCCCAGTGCACTGGTCTTCCGCGTTTGCCCATCTGGCGATGACCTCGGATACACAGCGCATGAACCATGAGACACTGGAAAGGCGAAGTCTCAGTTCTGCCGAACGGGCAACAAGGACCTTCAGATCCATCTCTGCGGGCTCGGCCGCGTCACCTTCCCTTGTGCGACGTTGCGGAAACAGTTGCCACCAGCGAATGGCGACCTCATCTTCTTTCCACTCCCGGGCTACATCCGGCCTGCTGCGGAGTATGACGTGGAATTGATTGCCCGTAACCGCATAGGAAAGAACATCGATCGCAAAAAGTCCGGCAAGAAAGGCGAGCCTGTCTCGGATCCACTGCCGACGATGCTCAAGGTCCCTGCCCGTGACTGGATCCAGCCCGCACAGGTTTGCTCGCCGAACGCAGCGATTTGTGCAGTGCACCACCTGAATCTCAGTTTCAGACAATACCATACGACGGTTTATGCGAGCCATCGTAACTGCCTTCCGGAACAACATGACTGGTGGGCATCGCCTCCGTGTCCAATCGCTCCTGCAGCAACAGTCACCCGTCAAAAACGAGGGTGTCGGGAGAACAACAACCACTCGGGCCCGCCCGCCCGAGTGGCGTGCTGTGCATTACTCAACTCAGTCTTCTTCAGCTTCTGCTGCGGCTTCTGTTTCGGCCACGACACCAGCCACAGAACTGAGATTTTTCAGCGACAGTATTCGCTCTCTGATCTCAGCGGCAACGGCCCGATTTTCTTCCAGGAACTGTCGTGCTCGGTCGCGGCCCTGGCCCAGCTTCGTACTGCCGAACGTAAACCAGCTGCCACTGCGATCGACGACCTTATTCTCTGCAGCAAGATCGAGGAGGTCCGCTTCGTAACTGATGCCGTGACTGCTGTACATGTCGAGTTCCGCGACACGAAACGGCGGGGCGACCTTGTTCTTGACAATCTTCACTCGCATCCGCATCCCGATGGTGTTTTCACCCTCCTTCAATTGATTGATGCGGCGTACGTCGAGGCGTGCTGAACTGTAGAACTTCAATGCACGCCCCCCTGGCGTTGTTTCGGGGCTTCCAAACATCACTCCAATTTTCTCACGAATCTGATTGATGAAGATCACTGTCGCCCTGGCACGGGAAATTACCCCGGTCAGTTTTCGCATCGCCTGACTCATCATGCGGGCCTGCAGGCCGACGTGCGAGTCTCCGATCTCACCATCCAGTTCTGCCTTGGGGACCAGTGCAGCGACAGAGTCTATGACGATGATGTCCACTGAGTTGGACTTCACCAGCATCTCTGCAATCTGCAACCCTTCTTCACCGTATGATGGCTGGCTGACAAGCAGTTCCTCCAGATTGACTCCCAGCTTGCGGGCCCATTGGGGATCGAGTGCGTGTTCGGCGTCAATGAAGGCTGCAATACCGCCGGCCTTCTGTGCGCTTGCGATGGCGTGCAGTGCCAATGTTGTCTTGCCACTGGACTCAGGCCCAAAGAGTTCGATGATCCGTCCCTGAGGAAAGCCACGTCCACCGAGGGCAATATCGAGAGAGAGTGCCCCGGAGGAAATACCGGGGAACCCGCCGATCTGTTCGGTGGCATCCAGTTTCATGATGGAGCCTTTTCCGAACATCTTTTCGATCTGCCCCACGGCATTTTCAAGCATCAGGTGCTGCTCATCCTGGGGTTTTGCCGGGGTGGATTTGCGAGGTGTTTTGGCGGCCATCTAAGGGTTCTCCTGAGAAAATTGACAGAGAAGAATGTGATTGAGTTTTTGTCGGATGGACTGGGCGGGTCCCATGTGCCCGCCGAAGGTTGCGACCGCCGGATCGGAGTGTAGCGATTCGTGGAAGCTTTCAAAGTAAGTTGAACCGGGCGAAAAACCATATCTTTGGCCCTCATTCAGTTGATGGGTGGTTAATATTATCGCCATCACATGGAGGAATAAATACCGCCTTTGGAAAAATGTTGGGTTTTTTTGAAACACGGGCTGATTGTCCGGTTTTGTGGCGGTATTGCAACAGTGGAGTCTCAAATTCGACAAGTCAGTGACACCGCGCAGTTATTCGGGAAACCCCGAACAAAAACTGATCTGGCCGGGGTCCTGATGGGAGACTGACGGCCGGCAGTGGCGGTTGCGATCAGCAGGTTGATGCGATAGAAAAGACGGCGGGGGAGTATTTGAGGTTGCAGGAGCGATTTGGATGAGGCCGGAGGAACTGCAGGAGTCTTTCGCGGCAGCGCTGGCAGCACGAAGGTTGGCAGGTGAGTTGTCTGTGCCTGAAACGGTGCAGATGATGCTGTTGCAGGCGGCCCATCAGCGGGTCAGCGATATTCATTTGACTCCTGAAGAGACCATTTTGAGGATGCAGTGGCGGATTGATGGCGTACTGCAGACGGCCGCGGGGTTTGATCGTGAGTTTGGCAGTCGCCTTGTGGCTCGCCTGAAGGTGATAGCCGGTTTACTGACTTACCGCACGGACGTGCCTCAGGAGGGCCGTGTTGCTGCCGAATTTTCGGAGTCGGAGATCCGAGTCTCGACCTTTCCGACGCTGTACGGTGAAAAGGCGGCAGTGAGGCTCTTTGGTGGGAATTCCGAGCGGCAGATGCTGGAGCAGTTGGGGTTGCCAGCAGAGTCGGAGCGTTGTCTTTGGCAGCAATTATTGGCGACTTCAGGCGTATTGCTGATCACGGGGCCATCCAGCAGCGGCAAGACGACGACGGCCTATGCGTTGATTCGAGAGATTTTGCGGCAGAGCGCCGGGGCTCGCTGTGTGATGACAATGGAGGATCCGATTGAATCGGCAATTGCGGGGGCAGCGCAGTCCCAGGTTCGCCCGGCAGCGGGGTTTGATCTGGCAGCAGGACTGAAGTCGATGATGCGGCAGGATCCGGATGTCATTATGGTTGGAGAGATCCGCGATCCGGCGACAGCTGAGGCGACGTTTCAGGCGGCATTGACGGGCCATCTTGTGATTGCCACATTTCACGCGGGTTCTGCGGTGGAGGCGTTAACCAGACTGCTGGAGATGGGGCTTGAGCCATATCTCGTTCGCAGTGCGTTGAATCTGGTGGTCAGTCAGCGACTGCTGCGGCGGAGTTGCGACTGCCGGCATTCGAGAGAGGGAATATCTCCTGCCAGGCAGGTTTCTCCAGACAAATCTTTGAGTACCGAAGGTCTGTCGTTCGGCTGCAATCGGTGTGGAGGCACAGGATATCTGGGGAGAATGGCTCTGGCGGAATGTCTCGATCCGCGTTTTCCGCTGGTTGCTCGTTCTCTGCTGGCCCGTTCAGACTCGCAGGCGCTGTTTGCAGCAGCAGAACAGTCCGGCCTCGTAAGCCTGAAGGAGTTGGGCGAGCGGGCGATTCGAACTGGTGAGACGACTCGGGAGGAGTTTCTGCGAGTTTTTGGTGGTCGTTTGGTGTTGTCAGACAGCAGAACATAGATTGGCTGCGGCATTGATTATGCGACTACGACTTCAGGATATCGAGGATCTGGCTGAGGAACTGCGATCGGCAGTGCGTGCCGGAGTGCCGCTGGAACGCAGCATTTCGGTTTCGGCTGCCGGCCATGGTCGAAGATTACGCGTTTTTCTGGGGCGTATGCAGGGACAACTGGAAGCGGGAGAGTCGCTGGAGTCGATTTTGTCCGGAGCATCCGGTGGCGAGGGAAGGCGGCTGGCGGCAGCAGTCATAGCCGGATTGAAAGCGGGTCGGCCGGCACTGACGCTGGAGTTGCTGGGTGATTATGTGACCGATGTGATCGACCTGCGTTCCAGAATTGCCCAGGCGGCTACCTATCCGGTTGCAATCATGGCCACTGCGGTGCTGCTGGTGTCAGGAGTGCTGCAAATTTTCCTGGACCGTTATCTGGACTCGGCGGTGACCGGACTTGGTGTTCAGCCGGGTGCTCTGTTGATGAGTTTTCTACTATTCAACAGGGGCAATCCCTGGTGGGTGTTTGTACCAGCGGGTCTGTTTGCTGGCCTGATCGTGCTATGGATTTTTTCGGGGCGATCAACAGCACTGAGTTTCCGCGGTCCCGAGCGTTTGCTGTTGCTGCTGCCAGGGCTCAGCAGAATCGTCGAAGATCTGCAGAACTATACTCTGACCCGTATGCTTTGGCTGCTGTTGCAGCATGAAATGTCGCTGACGGATGCGTTGCCCCTTGCCGGGGCGGTATCCGGTTCAGGCCGACTGCAGCGGGCCTGCCTTGGTTTGGCAATGGAGGTGTCAGAGGGGGGGCAGTTGTCGAGTTCCGGGAGTTCAGCGGTTGCCCATCTGCCTCCGCTGTTGCGAGCAAGTCTGGTTCAGACGGTGGGGCAGGAGCGACGTTTAGCAATACGTTTGCAGGCGACAGCGGGATTTTATCGGCAGCGATTTGAGCGTGGGGTTCTGTGGATGCGGCTGCTGATGCCGGCAGTGCTGCTGTTTGTGGTTGGAGGTGGCTGTGCACTCGGATACGGGCTGCTGATGTTCTGGCCGGTTCTGGAGCTGTATCATGGGCTGACGATTTCGGTGATGTCACCGGCCTGTTTGTGGCAGTCTGCTGTGGCACTTTGTCAGCAGGGGCTGCAGCGATGACAGTGTTTCAGTACAGTTCACGGCACAGCAGTGGAGTTCCTGTCTACGGTGTCGAAGAAGCCGCCGACGCGGATGCATTGAGAGCATCTCTTGCTGCGCGGGGGCTGCAGCTGGAGTCCGCTGCGAGTCTGGATCTGCACGCATCGGTGACAAACAGGCAGGGCTCGTTGTCGAGACTGCTGCAGCTGAGGATTGGCGAACGACTGCGCGAGGCGCTGTTGTCAGACTTGCCGGCTCATGTTGCAGTCAGAGCAGTGGCTGAGGAACCGATAGATCATCCGATCCTGATGTTGCACTCGTGGAGCCTGGTCATTTTCTGGTTTCTGACGGTAACATTGAGGTTTGCAGCACTTTTGCACCCATCGCTCGGTGCAGTATTCCCCGCGGTGGTTGCGTTGTCAGCGGTCCTGACACTGATGCGTCTGCCGTTGCACGCTGTTTTGGTTGCGGGGCCTCGCAGGCTGCTGCTGGATGCAGCGAGAAGACTCGAGTCCGGTGATGCTGCTGTTGAAGCATTGAGAGATCTTCTGCCAACGGAAATGAAGCATCTCGCCGAAGGCAAAATGTCCGAGGCTGTCCGGGCACGATCTTTCGCGGATTTGCTTTCTGGTACGACGCAGAGTTCGCTGCAGCGTATGCGGGTGGCATCACAGAGTACCGGTCCCTTGCTGCTGGGCGGATTTGCTTTGGCTGGTGCAGCGATGTATTTCGGTTATGTGGTGCACATTGCTGGCGAGATCGTGGTTGGTTTTGGTGTCACGGTTCCGTGGATAACAGGCCTTGTTATTTCGATTGGAAACTGGACGCACAGACCGGCAAATGTGATTGCATTGACGATTTGCATGGTGATTTACTTTGTTTTGCTGCTGGGGCTCTGGCTTGCCATCATGAGTGGTCGAACGCCTGCTTTTTTGCTGCGTATCCCATTCCTTGGTTCGAGTCTGAAGTGGTTGTCGCAAGGGCGTTTCTGTCATCTGCTCAGTGTGCCACTTCGCAATCGTGCGGGTGCGGCGGATGCGTTGAGGATTGCTGCTGCGGGTTGCGGGCTCAAACCGCTTGCAGATGCGGGTGCTGGCCTGGCAGATGCAATTGACGAGGGGAAATCTGCCATTGGGAATCCAGCCGCATTTGAGGGGCTCCCGATGTCGTTGCTGCAGGCACATTCGGGTGCTCGGGAGGACGGCGAGCGAGGCGTTTGTGCAGCTGAAGTGTTCGCTGGGCTGGGGTTGGCGCTGGAGAACGCGGCCACCGGCCATGGCGCGTTGTTTGTGGTGATGTCTGAGATTGTGATCGTGTGTTTCACAACTGGGTTGGTACTGGTCTCCTACGCAGCGTTGTTTGTTCCGCTGATCAGACTGCTCAG
>SXXK01000461.1 GCA_005791255.1 Planctomyces sp. | reverse complement strand
GGCCACGAGTCGTCCAAGCAGAGCGATGGGAATGCCCAGCGCGGCAATAATACCGGCTGGTTGGCCGGTCAGCAGGAAGGGGCACAGGATCAGCATCAGCAGTCCGCCGATGGTCATTAGTGCACCGATTCTGCGGGTGAGTGTCAGCTGGCTGGCGACGGAGTCGTGGAGGTAGTAGCGACAATTCACCTGATAGTTTCGCAGTACAAGTCGAAAAGCCGGAACCTGAACAACAGAGCTGAAGGGCAACAGATAATCGACGGCGCCTGTGTGGATGCAGATGGGTGGCAGCTGTACAAATCGTCCGCAGGCGATGCGATTTCCCTGCACCACAGCGAACCAGCCAGGCGAATGCAGCGAGTCGCCTGCGGGGCCCTGCTCCCCGATGACCTCGAACGGATTGCTGGTGCTCATGAAGGTTCCTCGAGGCAGGTGCCAGCGATGGTGCATCGTGCGGGATTATTTTTTGGGGGGTGTGCCACCAGCACCTTCTGCTCCGCCGACCTGCAACTTGATGGCTCCGCCCTGCCCCGAGGCACCGAATGAAAACCGCATATTGCTGAACATGCGGCTTTGAGCGTCGAGGAACTGGGCGACGGCGAAGCGAGCGATGCCGGTGCCGACGCTGGCATCGACAAGCAGTTCCTGTTCTGCGGAGCGAATCTTCAATTCGACATCGGAGTCTTCCTTTGTGAGCGCTTTGGCCGCGTAGCTGTTGAACTTAGGTGCTTCGGCGGGTTCGGGGCTGGAGGCCTGCCCGTTGATTGAGAACGACATTTTGGGTGCGGTGGTTTTCTGCAGCCAGCGTTCGAGTGTGTCCAGCCACAGTCCGGGAACTTTACTGAGTGCATCGTCTGTTTGTCCCAGCCACTGGCTGAGCTGCATGCGCACGAGCAGGGGTGAGCCGATGGAATTTTTCTGCAGCGCCTGTTCGCTGCCGGCAACAATCTCTTCCAGCATCTGCACTCCGGATTCATTCCCCACAGTGAACCACAACCAGGACCCGGTGGCGGCGAGATTCAGCTGCACGGGGATGGCGTTGCCGGCAAAGGGCACGGGCGTTTTTTCAGCGCGGATCGAGAGCATGCGGTAGTCACCGGTTTCTGAGCGGCTGACGGTGACGGCTTCGCTGGCTGAGGTGGCCTGCAGGAGGAATTCGAGGGCGTCGAGGAATTTTTCGGCGGATTCCAGCCGCATGCCTCCGCAGGGCAGCAGTCCGTTTTCGACGGTGCCGCGGAGGCAGAATGAGGCGTCGAGGATGCCGTAGTCGACGGTCTGCTGCAGTGCTGCGACGAGGTCATCGACGAGGACTGCGGCGGCCGGGGTATCACCGGCTGCTTCCTTGAGTCGGAGTCCGGTTGAACCGGCGAGTACGCTGAGGAACGGCCGAATGGATTCGGGGATGGCGACGGTGGTGGAAACGACCAGCGGTGATGATTCGTCCTGGAGGGCGGCCAACTGCGTGCCCTGATTGCTGACAACGGACAGGAAGGAAGCGAGTGTGCTGTTTTCGCGGGCGCGAATTCGCAGCTGGCTGACCACGGGCTGTCCGGTTTCGGCGGACAGTTTCAGTGCGAAGCGGGCGCGGTCAATGTCGAACATGACTCGCCGCAGCAGTTCCAGTCGTCCCTCCGCCAGGACTCGACGGAGTGAATATGTGCCTTCGGCTTCGTTGTCGAATCGCTGCAGGAAGACGGAGGCCTGGCTTTCGAGTGCGGCCCAGAAAGCCTGGCGGAAGTCCGAGGGGACCTGAGTGAAGTCGAAGTCGGCGTACAGATCCTGGCCGCTGTGTTCTTCGTCGAGTTTCAGGCTTTCGCGGGTGGGCAGTTCCAGTGTGTGCAGGGCATCGGATCGGCAGGAATACATGATGCCGTCCTGATAGCGGTACCATGTGGACATGGATTTGGGTGGTTCGGGTGGTTTTCCGGCAGTGCCAGCAGCGTCACCGATGCTGGCAGTGGCGACGATGGCGATGGAAATCGTTTGTTTGGTTTCGCCCTTGCCGGGTCCGGCGGGGGCAATCTGCGGGGGCGTGCTGCGCAGTTTTTCGAAGTCGAGTTTGACTTCGAAGCGGTCGTCTTCGCCGAGAATTTCGACGGCGGGTCCCATCATGCCCGCCTGCTGTCGGACAAGTTCTTCGAACTTATCCCGGGATTCGCAGGTTTCGAAGGTGATGGGGTTATTGAGTGAGACTTCGGGGAGTGTTTGCAGGAAGAACAGGGTGCCGGCCATTTCGGGAGCGGCTTCATCGGGTTTGCGGATACGTCTGGGGCCCATGCCCACGGAGACTCGACCCGCAGCACCTCCCATCAGCATGACGGGCGATTGTGGTACAGCGAGTTGTTCGCGGACGGTATTGAGGTAGCGGAAGCTGTCTTCAGGGCGAAGGTTGGTGTGCCAGACGCGGCCGAAGATTCGTCCGCGGGAGGTGGGAGCGGTTTCGTCGGCGTGAGCGGTGCGGGTGCTGGTCAGCAGGAGCAGGGTGAGTGTGACGAGGTGCAGTAAACGTCCGTGCAGTTTGAGCATGAGCGAGATCCGGGGGGGTGAGCAGTGAGTGAGTCGTGTGCAGGCAGCCGGGCGGGTGAAAGCTGCCGCAAGGTTGCCATTAAGGGGAAAAACCTGTGAAAAATCTGTGGGATTCGGAAAAAAGGCTGGAGTTGTCGGTGATTTTTGCGAATGGCGGGGGAATTTGGGAGTGGAAGGGGCGGGTATTCGCCCAGTTTTTGCGGGTGGCTGGCTGCGGGAACTGACGATTCTGCTGAATGTACTGATTTTCTGCGCCCGGTGGTGCCGATGTTAACGCCTGTCGCGGGACCTGCACCTGTGAATGGGAGAGATTCACAGAAGTCGGGTACAGAGCCGCGGTATGCGTATTGAGACGAGGCTCGGCACAGTGGGTCGAGGTTCTGTTTCCGGGGGCGATTGCGACAACCCTATGAGTTGTCGGAAAATCGATCCATGTGCCGAGCTCGTCGAATATTTCAGGTGGTTCTGGGGTGTACAGGCTGGCGTGTGCAGCCTTGTCAGGCAGTTTCGCCGGAGGGGATTCAGATGCTGAAGAGATTGGTTGCGATTGCTGTCATCGCGGTCGCTGTGCTGAGCTCGACGAGGACGGTGGAAGCTGCTCCTCCGGGACAGCCTTCGGACTGGCAGCGTTTCTACTATTACCCGTACATCTACTATCCGCATTCATTTCAGAAGCCGCAGCAGTACGATCACATGTACTATCGCTACGAGCCTTCGATGCGGATCCCGGTGTACAACAAGAGCTGGTACAACTTTTATCCGACTGAGAAGCCGTACCACAGCGGTCACCATTTCATTCTGGATGTCTTTTGATCCGGAATGCGAGATCAGCGGCTGTGTTGTGGGGACCGCGTGACGGGCCGACAGGGACGTCGGTTGTTGCGTGGATACCGGACAGAGCCGTGGCCTGAGGCCGAACCCGTTGTCTTTGTTTTTCTGCTGCACAGGATGTTGCGGCGGGAGGATGAAGGCAGCGGGTTTTTCAGTTTTCAGTTGACGGTTGACGGTGGACGGTGGCGGACGGGTCATGTGCGGGTGTCCCGGGGCTGACGCAGCGGGCTGCAGATTCCTGTTTTTTGTGCGGGCTGTTTGCTGCGAATGAGGGTGGTTCAGCTGGCTGGTGGCAGGAGAATCCACCAGGCGAGTGCGACTGGTCCGGCGTAGAGTGGGCTGTCGACGAGGTCGAGGAGTCCGCCGAAGCCGGGCATGAGAGTGGCGGAGTCTTTGCGTCCGACGTCGCGTTTGATGAGTGATTCGACGAGGTCACCGACGAGTCCGGCGAGTCCGGTGGTAAGACCGTAGAGGAGTACGACGGGGAGGCTGCTGGCCTGTGGGGAGTGCTGGAACAGTGTTCCGGCGAAGCTGAGCCAGAGCCAGCTTCCGGCGATGCTTCCGACGATGGCTCCGACGAGTCCCATCCAGGTTTTTCCGGGGCTGAGTCTGGGTGCCATTTTGCGTTTTCCCCAGAGTCGTCCGAAGGTGTAAGCGCAGGTGTCTCCGGATTTGACGCAGATGATCATTGAGGCGAGAGCGAAGTAGCCATTGTCTGCGGCGGGGCACCAGCGGAGTTGTGCGGTGACTGCCAGGAGGGCTCCGGCGTAGAGCACTGTCAGCAGATTGGTGCCCAGCGTTTCCATGGAGCGACCGGGTTCGTCGAACTTCCAGGCTTCCCATGCGAGGAGTATGAGGAGGCTGGCGGTAGTGGCGGCTGCGATGCTGGCGAGAGCGGAGCTGGCTGGCGGGGTTTGACCGGGTTGCAGCAGTGCTGGCAGCCATGCGGCGGCAACGATGAGTAAGCTGAGGCTGCCTGTGAGGGGGAAGCAGGGTTGAAGGGAGCGTGTTTTCAGCAGGTCCGTCAGTTCCCATGCGCTGCGGCCGCTGATGAGCAGGCACAGTGCAAAGAGGATCCATGCGGGCGGTCCCAGCTGCAGGTCCGTGCGAAACAGGACGCAGACGAGCGGGATAAGGATAGCGGACATGAGCAGGCGCCAGCCGAGCATGTGTGATTCCTGAAAACGGAGGTGGTGGCGAATCTCAGCCGTCGGAGGCTGGCTGATCGGTGGAGAGTCCGCCGAAGCGGCGATCGCGTTGTCGAAAGTCTCTGAGGGCCGTGCGGAAATCGTCAGCTTTGAATTCGGGCCAGTGACGATCGGAGACCCAGAGTTCGGCGTAGCTGATCTGCCAGAGCAGGAAGTTGCTGATGCGGAATTCGCTGGCGGTGCGGATGACGAGGTCGGGGTCGGGCATGCCGGTGGTCATGAGTGCGGAGGCGATGGTGTGTTCGTCGATGCTGAGCGGGTCGAGCTGGCCGTCTTTGGCGGCCTGAGCGAGTTTTTGCACGGCGAGTGTAATTTCCTGTCTGGAACCGTAGTTGATGGCGAGGCAGAGTGTCATGCCGTTGTTGTTGGCGGTGAGTTGTTCGGTGGCGGCGATTTCCTGCTGGATGACGGGGTCACGTCCCGAGATGACTCCGATGACGCGGAATCGGAGTCCCTGGCGGTGAATTTCGCGGCGTTCTTCGACGAGGTACTGTCGGAGGAGCTGCATGAGGAGCGAGAGTTCGCGGGGTGGTCGTTTCCAGTTTTCGCTGGAGAAGCAGTAGAGGGTGAGTTGCTGGAGTCCGAGCCGGGAGGCTTCTTCGACGATGGCGCGAACTGAGCCGACACCTCGGCGGTGTCCTTCGATGCGCGGCAGTCCTTTTTTCTTTGCCCAGCGTCCATGTCCGTCCATGATGATCGCCACGTGCCGGGGCAATCCGGTTCGATCGAGGTCGAAGCTGGCCAGCGGGGCGTAGGTGTAGGGAATGTCTTTTGACAACTGAGGAGGCTCCGATGTGCGTCTCGGGGATGCCCTGGCGGGGAGAGGGAAGCCTGCAGTGTAGCAGAAGTCGTGTTACGGGTCATGTTGGGGGGGGGAGTGTTCCGGGCAGAGTCCTGTTGAACGCCTGAAACTGCTCAGATTGCCCAGGCTCGGCAGAATCCCTGTTTTTCCCGTCTTTTTCAATTGGCAGCAGGGTTGGTGTTCAGGTTTGCAGAGTGTGCTGGTTGATTGATTTTCCCTGTTCCGGACGATACGGTCTTGACGCAGTTCATGAGTTTCGCGGCGGTATTTGCCTGTCCTGTGGTGTCTTTTGGAGGCACCAGTGTGTGGCGGGTTTGTGGATCCGGGTTCTCCCGGTGGCAGAACAGCAATTCGGGCGCAATCGATGCTTTTCAAACGTCTTGGAGATCTGACTGCTCGTCACGCCGTGCTGATTGTGGTGGCGTGGGTCGTGTTGCTGGCTGTGAGTGTACGTGTTGCGCCTCCGTGGGAGTCTGTTGTAGCGAACGGTGAGTTTGCATTTCTTCCGGAGAATTCGGACAGCGTCATAGCGAACGGCGTATTTCGAGAGGCGTTTCCGGATGACCAGATGCGCAGCACGGTGGTGCTGATTGCGCGTCGAGAGAGTGGAACCGAGGGTTTATTGCCTTCGGATTTTGACTTCGTGGCTCAGCAGGTGGTACCGGAGCTGCATCGGATTGTGGATTTGCCGGTACCGGGTCAGGAGGACGAGCAGTCTGCCGAGGGTGAGCAATCCGGGGCCGTGCCTGAGCCCGACGATGCTGCGGGCGTGAAGTCGGCGGCGGCGTCAGCGGGAGTGGCCGGCGGCAAGCAGCAGATTGTGCAGAGCATAGCGTGGTTTGAGGACCGCAAGGTTGGTGAGCTGCTGGTGAGTGAAGACAAGCAGGCGACAACGATCGTGCTGTGGCTGACGACGGAGTTTTTGGACCAGGCCAATGTCAGGATCGTGAACGAGGTGGAGGCGTTTGTTGAGCAGATGCGGCGGGTACCGTCCGGTCAGGCGGGTTCATTGCCGGCGGGTCTGGAGATTGCGATCAGCGGCAGTGCGACTTTTGGTCGTGACATGATGATGGAGTCGCGGAAGAGTGCGAAGTCGACGGAAGACTGGACGGTGATTCTGGTGGTGGTGCTGCTGATCGCCATCTATCGTGCTCCGGTTTTGGCCTTCATTCCGCTGGTGACGGTGGGAGTTGCGACGGCGGTATCGAAGCATCTGCTGGCGATTGGTGCTCAGATGGGAATTGTATCACTGTTCAACGGGATAGAGACCTACGTGACGGTGCTGGTTTACGGTGCCGGTGTGGACTACTGTCTGTTTCTGATTGCTCGTTATCGTGAGGAGCTGGATTCCGGTCTGACGATTGAGGAGTCGATCACGGGGACGATGCAGCGGATTGGTGCGGCATTGACGGCGAGTGCGGGCACGGTGATGTGCGGCATTGGGATGATGTATTTTGCGGAGTTTGGCAAGTTCAGTCAGGCGGGTGTGGCGATTACGTTTGGTTTGGGAGTGTGTTTGCTGGCTTCCCTGACACTGACGCCGGCGATTCTGCGTTTGTGTCGCTTGTACGCATTTTGGCCTGCGATGATGACTCGCCCTGCCGACACGTTTCCGGCGGGTCGCGGAGTTTTGGCGCGGCTGAAGAATCTGCGTCTGTTGTCGATGGGCTGGCAGTGGATGGGTTCGTTGCTGGAGCGTCGTCCGTGGTTTGCGTGGCTGGGCAGTCTGGCGGTGTTGCTGCCGTTTGCGGCAGCGGGTGTGATTTTCTTTGGGGATCTGAGTTACGGGTTGTTGTCAGAGCTGCCGAAGACGGCATCGAGTGTGTATGGGGCTGAGGCGGCGCAGAAGCACTTCCCTGCCGGCGAGGTGTCTCCGATAACGCTGATGATTGAGGCGGAGGGTTTGGATTTCACGACGATGCAGGGTACTTCGTTTACCTTGATTCGGGAGTTTACGGAGCGTCTGGTGGCTCAGAAGGGCGACCTGGGTTTGGATTCTGTGCGATCGCTGTCATCGCCGCGTGGTCAGCGTGAGTTTCGGACTCGTCCCAGCATTGCGGTGCGTCAGGCGCAGAAGCTGCATGCCCGTCAGTACTTCGTCAGCCCCAACAACCACTCGATTACTCGAGTGAATCTGATTCCGAAGAACGATCCGTTTGCGCGGAGCAGCATCAGTGAGTTTCGGATGCTGCGAGATCGGATTCGGAACGAGCTGCCGGACGGTCTGCGGGAGGCTCGTTTGTGGTTTGTGGGCAATACGGCGGAGATCAGTGATCTGAAGGCGGTGACGGACCGCGATCAGATTCGCATTGATGCTTTGGTGATGCTGGGAGTGTATCTGATTCTGTGGGCATTGCTGAAGAAGCCGGGGATTTGTGCGTATCTGATGTTTACGGTGCTGTACAGTTATTTTGCGACGCTGGGTTTTACGTATCTGGCGTTTTGGGCGATGGATCCTCAGGGATTTACGGGACTGGACTGGAAGGTTCCGATGTTCCTGTTCACGATTTTGATTGCTGTGGGTGAGGACTACAACATCTTCCTGATGGCTCGAATTGACGAGGAGCAGAAGGTGCATGGTCCGTTGAAGGGGATCACGGTGGCACTGGAGCGAACGGGCAGTATTATTTCCAGTTGTGGTGTGATCATGGCGGGGACATTTTCGTCGCTGATGGCGGGCAGTCTGGTGGGTATGGATCAATTGGGGCTGGCGTTGGCGACGGGTGTGGTGCTGGACACGTTTGTGATTCGTCCGATTATGGTGCCGGCGTTTATGGTGTTGCTGGCGACGAGGCGTCTGGGTGTGTTGAGTCGTCTTGCCGGATATGGCAAGACGGAAACCGTATCTCAGGCGGCCTGAAAGAGGCTCGACCGGAACAACTCGGCGGTGTACTCTGTGGGTTGTTCCAGTGGCGGTTTTTGACTGTCGCTGTTTGTCGAAGCTGTCGGTTCGAATCTGCCTGCCGAGCAGGTCATTATCATCCATGCTGCAGTTACTGCCCGCGATTGATCTTCTGGAAGGCCGCTGTGTTCGTCTGCGGCAGGGGAATTACGAAGACAGCACCGTGTTTTCGGACGACCCCGTTGAGATGGCTCGTCGGTGGCAGCAGGAGGGTGCTGAGCGTCTGCACCTGGTGGATCTTGACGGGGCCAAAGCGGGCCGTCCGGTGAACCAGCAGGTGGTGCGTCGGATTGTGGAGGCGACGGGCCTGCCGTGTCAGCTGGGGGGTGGGATCCGGGACGAGCAGTCGATTCGGATGACGCTGGAGCAGACGGGTGTGGACCGAGTGATAATTGGTACGAAGGCCTTGCGTGAGCCTGACTGGTTTGCGGGGATGTGTGGTGAATTTCCGGGTTGTCTGGCGCTTGGTCTGGATGCTCGAAATTCGATGGTGGCAACGGACGGCTGGCTGTCGGTTTCTGAGGTATCGGCGCTGGAGCTGGCGCGGCGATTTGTGGGATTGCCGCTGGCGGCGGTGATTTACACGAACATCGCGAACGACGGGATGATGCAGGGCATCGATGAGGGGACGCTGCAGGATTTTCGGACACTGGCGGCGATGGGATTACCGGTGATTGCGTCGGGTGGGGTGACGACGATGGCGGATTTGGCGGCGTTGCGGTTGATATCGCGCGAGCAGCCTGGTTTGATTGGTGTGATCACGGGTCGGGCGATTTACGAGGGCACGATTTCTGTCAGGGTGGCATTGGATTTTCTTCGCGGAGCGGTGTGATGCGAGCGGATTTTCTGACGCTGGAGTCGGTGGAGGCTTTTGACCGGGACGGGTATCTGGTTGTGGAGGGTCTGCTGGATTCCGAGGAGACATCGCTGCTGCGGGAGATAGCGAAGCAGGATCGGCTGCTGGCGCAGCGTCGGACATCGCGAGCGGACGGCGAGGGTGGTGCTGTGGAGCTGGTGGTGGAGAACGAGCTGCCGGCGGACAGCATTTACAGTGCAATTGTGCAGTGTGCTCCGCTGGTATCAGCGATGGAGCAGCTGCTGTGTGACGAGGTGTATCATTATCATCACAAGATGATTTTGAAGGAGCCGCGTGTTGGTGGTGCCTGGACGTGGCATCAGGATTACGGGTACTGGTACAGCAACGGGTGTTTGTTTCCGGACATGGCCAGTTGCATGTTTGCGGTGGACCGGGCGACTCGAGAGAACGGCTGTCTGCAGGTGCTGCGTGGTTCGCAGCGGATGGGTCGGATTGATCATCTGAAGCGGGGTGATCAGACGGGAGCGGACATGGAGCGTGTGGAGGCGGCATTGCAGCGTCTGGAGCTGGTGCATGTGGAGCTGGAGCCGGGATCAGCGGTGCTGTTCCACGGGAATACTCTGCATCGTTCCGATCAGAATCAGAGTGAGCATCCGCGGTGGGCATTTATCTGCTGTTACAACGCGCGGAGCAATGATCCGTTCAGGGACGGCCGACATCCTCGGTACAGCCCGCTGCAGCGGATAGCGGCGGACGAGGTGGTTGTGGCGGGTCGTCGACATCTGCAGCAGGTGCAGGGTTCACTGGGCTGAGTGGACTATGCGTGGATTGGAATCGTTATCGCGGGAGCTGAAGGTTTTGGCCTGCGAGCAGGGGTTTGCGGGTCTGGGGATTGCCCCTGCAGTGACTCCGACGGGTTTCCACGGTCTGCTGCAGTGGCTGCAGCAGGGGCATCATGGCGAGATGGCGTGGATGGCGTCGCGAGCGGAGTTGCGGCGGCATCCTGAGTCGTTGCTGCCTGGCTGTCGCAGTGTGCTGATGGCGGCGATGAATTACCATGACGGGTCTGCGGGACCGGCTGCTGGTGGTGCGAGGATTTCGCGGTATGCGTGGGGCAGTGAGGATTATCACGGGGTGTTGAAGCGGCAGCTTGCGCCGGTGGTGGCGCATCTGCGGGCAGCCCTGCCCTCGTGTCGAGCGCGAGTGGTCGTGGATTCTGCGCCGCTGCTGGAGCGGGATTTTGGCCGGCTGGCGGGTCTGGGCTGGTTTGGTCGGAACACGATGCTGATCAGTCGGGGTTTTGGAAGCTGGTTTTTTTTGGCGGGGATTTTGACGGATGCTGAGCTGGTGTGTGATGAGTCTGAGGAGCGGAGTTACTGTGGCTCGTGTACGAGGTGTCTGGACGAGTGTCCGACGGATGCATTTCCGGAGTCCGGAGTTCTGGATGCGCGGCGGTGCATCAGTTATCTGACGATTGAGTTGCGTGATCGCGGGATACCGCGGGAGCTGCGTGCGGGTGTGGGTGGGTGGCTGTTTGGCTGTGACGTGTGTCAGGAGGTGTGTCCGTGGAACCGTTTTGCGCCGGGTGAGTGTTTGTCTGAGTTTCGGGATCGTCGTGGAGCGTGGCCGCTGATGGTGGATCCGGCGGGATTGCTGCGGATGGGTGAGGTTGAGTTTTTGCAGGTTTTCAGGGGGACTCCGCTGGAGCGTACCGGCTGTGAGGTGTTGCGTCGGAATGCGGCGATAGTGCTGGGGAATCTGCCTGAGCTGGGTGGTGAAGGGGAGCTGGTGTCTGCGCTGGAGGACGAGTCCGGGCTGGTGCGTGCGGCTGCGGGGTGGGCCTTGTGTCGGCGGGGCGGCGAGCCGGGGATAGCGGCTGTGCGGGCGCGATTGTTGCGGGAGGGTGATGCGGAGGTGGCGTGTGATCTGCGTCTGAGTCTTGAGGAGTGCGGCTGAGGGTGGGGTGGCGGTGGGGGTGGAGTGGGTGTGGTTTTGCGGGGGTAAAGGGTGTGGTCTGCCCTGTTTGGAAGATTCGGAGGGGCTGGGGCTGGTTTCCGGTGGCGAAGAAATGGGGGAATTGTGCTAGAATCTGAGCGGCGACAGTGCGCAGCGTGCTGTTGATTCACCATCAAACACTGACTGGTTGGCGGTATGGGACGAAGCTTTGAAAATCGCAAGCATGCCATCTTCAAGACGGCTGCCATCAAATCCAAGCTGTATTCTCGTTTTGGCAAGCTGTTGTATGTGGCGGCCAAGAACGGTGTACCGAATCCCGAGAACAATCCGACGCTGCGACATTTGGTGGAGCGTGCGAAGCGTGAGCAGGTACCGGCTCATGTGATTGATCGGGCGATTGAGAAGGCTGCGGGGGCGGGTGGTGAGGACTTCGTGACGGTGCGTTACGAAGGTTTTGGTCCGGGTGGCACATCGGTGATTGTGGACTGTCTGACGGACAACAACAACCGGACGATTACTGACGTGCGGAACTGTTTCAATCGCACGGGTTCGCGAATGGGTCCGACGGGTTCTGTGTCGCACATGTTTGACCATGTGGCCTTGTTTCAGTTTGCCGGTGATGATGGTGACAAGGTACTGGAGGTGATGTTGAACGCGGACGTGGACGTGGACGATGCGGAGGTAGAGGAGGGTCAGGTCAGTCTGTACGCGAAGGCCTCTGAGTTTTTCAAGGCGAAGACGGCCTTGCAGGAGGGGTTTCCGGGTGTGGAGCTGGAGACGGCCGAGGTGACCTGGCTGCCGCAGTCGACAAAGCAGATTTCCGGCGAGGATGCTCAGACGTTCAAAAAATTTCTGGACCTGCTGAACGAGTGTGACGACGTGCAGGAGGTGTATCACAACGCTGTGCTGGCGGAGTGACGGGGTTTTTGTCAGACAAAAATCCGGCGAGAGTGGGTCTGTGGACAGCAGTGGTTGTGACATGGTGTGTGTTGGCGACTGCGGGGATACAGGATCCGGGGGCTGGCGGCGATGTTGAAGCTGGTAGCGCTGTTGATGGGTGTCTGTGTCTGTCAGCCACCGCAGTCTGTTGTGCGGCTGTCGGTTGCGGAGGCGGCAGCGGAGGTGGATCGTTTATTCGAGCGATCGTGGCAGTCTGCGGGTGTGCAGCCTGCGGAGCGGTCATCGGACGAGGAGTTTGTGCGTCGTCTGTATCTGGATCTGGCGGGTCGAATTCCGGCGGTGTCGGAGGTGCGTCAGTTTCTGGGGGATGATCGACCTGACAAGCGATATGAGCTGGTGGATTCGCTGCTGGACAGTCCGGCTTTTGTGCGTCATTTCACGATTCTGTGGCGGAACGCGCTGCTTCCTGAGGCGTTTAATGATTTGTCGAGTCGTCAGCTGTTGCCGGGGTTTGAGGCCTGGTTGTGGACTCAGTTTTCATCCGGTGTGCCGTATGATCGGATGGTGCGTGACTTATTGACGGTGCGGGTGGATGCTGGTGGAGCGGATGGTGTTCCGGCGCTGCGTACGGCCAGCAGTCCGGCGGCATTTTATGCGATTCGGGAGCTGCGACCGGAGAATCTGGCGGCTGGGACATCGCGTGCATTTCTGGGTGTGCGACTGGACTGTGCGCAGTGTCATGATCATCCGTTTGACCGCTGGAAGCAGGGTCAGTTCTGGAGTTTGGCGGCATTTTATTCAGGTTTTACTCCGCTGGATCAGGCGGTGCGGATGCAGTCAGCGGCGGGTGAGCGTCGTGACAGCCGCACGATTTCGATTCCGGACAAGGGTCAGACGGTGGAGGCGGCGTTTTTGGAGGGTGAGTCGCCGGACTGGAGCAGTCCCCGATCTGCTCGCGAGGTTCTGGCGGACTGGGTGACTTCAGCGAAGAATCCCTGGTTTTCGCGGATGGCGGCGAATCGCGTGTGGGCGTTGTTCATGGGTCAGGGGATTGTGCATCCGGTGGATGATTTTTCGGAGAACAATCCGGCGTCACATCCTGAGGTTTTGCAGTTGCTGGCGGACCAGCTGGTGGCCCATGAATTTGATCTGAAGTTTCTGGTGCGCACGATAACAGCGACTCGTGTGTATCAGCTCAGCAGCCGTCAGACGGATGTTTCGCAGTCGGATCCGTTGCATTTTGCGAGGGCTGCGGTGCGCGGGTTGACTCCGGAGCAGTTGTTTGACAGTTTGGCGGAGGCGACGGGTTATTATCAGCCGTATCGTTCGGACAATCCGTTCGTGATTTCCGCGGAGACTCCGCGGGGCACTTTTCTGGAGTTATTCCGTGACGAGGGTGATTCGCCACTGCAAAAGGAGACCACAATTCTGCAGGCGCTGGCGATGATGAACGGAGAGTTTGTGGATGCTGCAACCAGTCTGGAGAACAGTCAGACATTGGGTGGGCTGGTGGAATTTCCGCTGATGACGGATGAGGAGCGTTTGGAGACTTTGTTTTTGGCGGCGTTGAGTCGTCGTCCGCTGCAGTCAGAGCGAGTGGCGATGTTGCAGTATGTACAGCAGTCGGAAGCTGCGGGCGTGGCACTGGCGGATGTGTTCTGGGCGTTGCTGAACAGTTCAGAGTTCATGCTGAATCACTGAGTGTCCCTGGCGCTGTGTGGCGGAATTGGGAGGAAGTGTGATGACGATGCAGCGGATATCTCGAAGGCGTCTGAGTGGTCTTTCGCTGCTGGGGGCATCGCTGTCGGGCTGGCTGCCGCGTCTGGCGGCGCAGGTGCAGCAGTCGGGTCAGCGTCCTGGGCGATCGTGCATATTGTTGTGGATGTCGGGAGGTCCCAGTCAGATGGAGACCTTTGATCCGCATCCGGGTCATGAGAACGGCGGTCCGACGAAGTCGATTGAGACCAGTGTTCCGGGGATCAGGATTGCTGAGCATTTGCCGAAGCTGGCGAGTCAGATGCAGGATCTGGCGTTGATTCGTTCGATGACGACGAAGGAAGGCGATCATACTCGGGCGACCTACTACCTGCGTACGGGTTATCTGCCGCAGGGGCCATTGACGTATCCGGCACTGGGTTCACTGGTGGGTCGGGCTTTGCAGGTTGAGGGTGCGGATTTGCCGGCGTGCATCAGCATCAATCCGTTTCGGGCATTGAGTCCGGCGGCATTTACTGCGGGATTTCTGGGACCGGCGTGGTCTCCGCTGGTCGTGGCATCGGACACGAATGCGGACGGGGATGTGTCATTTCAGGTGCGGAATCTGAAATCTGCTGCGCGTCTGAGTGGCGGTCAGGTGGACGAGCGTTTGCGATTGCTGGGTGTACTGGAGCAGTCATTTCTGGCGGACCGTCCGGATGCTCCGGGGCGCAGTCATCTGCAGTCGTACGAGCGGGCGGTGCGGATGATGAGGTCGGAGTCTGTGGAGGCGTTTCAGCTGGAGCAGGAGGACGAGGTTCTGCGTGAGGCGTATGGTCGGAATCCGTTTGGTCAGGGGTGTTTGCTGGCGCGTCGGCTGGTGGAGCGTGGAGTTCCGTTTGTGGAGGTCTCGCTGAGTGGTTTGGCGGGCGAGGCTGGTCCCGGCTGGGATACTCATGCGGACAACTTCAAGGCGGTGGGTGATTTGTGTGGAGTGCTGGATCCGGCGTGGTCGACGCTGCTGACGGATTTGCGACAGCGTGGTCTGCTCGAGAATACTCTGGTGATCTGGATGGGTGAATTCGGGAGGACTCCGAAGATCAACGACAATTCCGGGCGTGATCACTGGCCGGGCAGCTGGTCGGCGGTGCTGGGTGGTGGCGGGATTCGGGGTGGTCAGGTGTGGGGTTCGGTATCTGAGGACGGGATGGAGGTGCGGGAGAATCCGGTGCGAGTTCCTGATCTGATGGCGACGATCTGTCGGGCATTGGGTCTGGACCCTGCTGCGACAAATCTGAGCAGTATTGGTCGTCCGATTCCGCTGGCGGATCATGGTGCGGTGGCGATAGAGCAGTTGCTGGTATGATTTCCGAACTTCCGGCGGGGAGTCCGCCTGGGATGCTGCGGGCTGGACGTCCGGGGGATCAGGTCGTAATCTCTGTCACATGCATGCATTAGAATTCCTTGCTGACAACAAGCCGTTTCCTGCAGTTGCCATCGTGGCGATGTACGGAGCGGAGCGGTATTTTCGGCCTGAGGTTCTGCGGCGGATTCCCGGGGCCAGTGGTGAAGAGGCTGAATTGTCACTGACGCGGGTGGCAGGTGATCAGGCGGAACTGAAGACGGTGATGACGGATCTGCGCACGGTGTCGATGTTTGGCGACCGTCGGGTGTTGCTGATCGAGGATGCCGATCCGTTTGTTTCCGAGAACCGTGCGGCGCTGGAGAAGTATGTGGCTCAGCCGGCGAAGGGTTCGCTGCTGATTCTGGATGTGAAGGCGTGGAAGAAGACGGAGCGATTGTTCAAGCTGGTGGAGCAGCACGGGTTGAACATTGAGTGTGGCGAGCTGAAGGGAGCGGAGTTGCTTCGCTGGATGCAGCAGATTGCGAAGCAGGAGTATGGCAAGGCTTTGGATCGTGAGAACGCGTCGCTGATCGTGGCGATGGCCGGGGATGGTTTGTCGATGCTGCGTCAGGAGATAGCGAAGTTGGCTGCTCTGGTTGGCGACACCCCCACGATTGCTCGGGAGGACGTCATTGCAGCGGTGGGAGGCTGGCGTACAGAGACGACGTGGGTGATGCTGGATGCTTTGCGGGACGGTCATCCCGGTAAGGCACTGGAGAACCTGCAAAAGCTGTTTCGGGCGGGAGAATCTCCGGCGAAGATTCTTGGTGGTGTGGTGTTTACGTTTCGAAAGTTTGCGGAGGCCACTGAGCTGGCTCGTCAGGGCGAGAAGTTGTCTGTGGCGTTGAATCGAGCGGGGGTCTTTGCGAGTTCCGTGGGTGCAGCCGAGGCGTATTTGAAGCGTCTGGGATTTGAGCGGGCTTCGCGGATTCTGGCTTTGCTGATGGAAGCGGACAGTGAGATCAAGGGGGGCAGTCGCACAGATCCGCAGTTGCTGCTGGAGCGGTTGTTTGTGCGACTGGCCGGTGAGGTTGTGGTGTCGGATCCCTGAGCGGTACTGGTTTCAGATCAGCCAGAAAAAGGCGATGGCGACGGCCGTTGGGAAGAGTGCTCCGAGGAACAGTTTTCCCGGGTTGATGCCATCACCGGCGAAGGCTGCGGAAGACTGCAGAATACCTGCTCCGGCGGGATTCGGGGCATTGGCAATGACGGTGAGCCCGCCACCGGAGACGGCTCCGGCGAGCAGTGCGAATTTGAGGTCATCGCTGAGGTTTGGCACCTGTGATCCGAGGAGTGTGAGTGCGGCGTTGTCGGTGATGGCTGTGAGGGCGGTGGCACCGTAGTACAGCATGGAACTGCTCATGTTTTGAATGAGTGGTTCCAGCCACCATGCCTGAAGTTTGCTGAAGACGACGAGTCCTGCGAGGAAGAAGCCGACGAGCAGTCCTTCTTTGAGTTTGAGTGCTTCCTGGTATTCGCGGGTGGCGGTGACGAGTCCGAGGAACAGCATAAAGACTCCGAAGAACACATCGGGGTAGTGAGCGAAGTAGACGACGGCGGCGAGGCAGGTGACGTGTGCACCGGTCAGCCATGCGGGTATGAACTGTCGTGATTCTGTGGGTGGCTGCAGATTATTGAGTTGTTTGAAGTAGACAGCAGTGACGACGAGGGTGGAGGTGAGGCAGGCGGCAGCGGATCTCCAGCCAAAATTGGTGAGCATGTGCCAGAAGCCCCAGTTCCATTTGGAGGCGACCATGAGGACTGGTGGTGCGGCGAAATGTGTGAGTGTGCCGCCGATGGAGACATTGACGAAGAGCAGTCCGATGGTGGCATAGGCAAGTGAGCTGCTGATGCCGCGATCGAAGTAGCGTTGTTTCAGGAGCATGGCGAGGAGCGTCATGGCTGCGGGTTCGGTGATGAAGGAACCGAGCAGTGAACCGAAGGAGAGAGTGGCGATGTAGAAGGAGACATTTTCTTTGAGGGGCAGCAGGCGGGCCACAGACAGGATCAGACGTTCTGCGAGTTGGACGACGGGGCGCGTGGCGGCCACGACCATGACGACAAGGACAAACTTGGGTTCGGTGAAGTTGAGTTGTGTTTCGATGTATTCGACGGCGTGGTGGATGGATCGGTGGGCAGCAGCATAGGCGAGGAACATGACGGAGGCCCAGAGGCCGAAGACAATTTCTGTTTCGGCGAGGAAGTGCAGCAGATTTTCCTGCAGCGATCCCTGGGGGTAGTGGTGTGCCCACTGGGCGAATTTTTTGACGACGAAGGTGTGGATGACGGCGATGGCGAAGAGAGTGGTCGCGAGAATTTTTACGAACATGGGCTCAACAACCTGTTGAGCGGCAGCGGGATCAGCCGCAGCGGCGGCGGTGGCATCGACGGTGGCGACGATGAACGGGAGGTCGAGCAGTGACATGGAGATGGTGTCCGCAAATAGCTGTAACCGATGAATTCAGGGATTGCTGAATTTGTCAGGCAGGCAGCGCACAGAGCTGTACGGGTGGAGGCTGAATGCTAGCGAAACTTCGCCGGGATTTCAGGGTCCGGGGGGCACAGTTCGTGCAAGTTGCGGAAAACGGGCGTTTCAGTCCGGCAGGAGCAGGTCTGAGTCACGGAGGAAGCGGACGTCGCTTTGGCTGGAGTCGGAAAGTTTTCGGGGTTGTGTTGGGGATGCCGTTGTTTCGGGGACGGAGGGCATCCAGTCGGTGCGATTGTCGGCGTGTTGTCGTTTGGGGGCGTCGGGGCCCATGTGCACCTTGTAGGTGACTCCGGCGAAGGACAGCATATCTCCGGGCAGCAGTGCTCCGCGAATGACTCGCTGTCCATTCACGCGGGTACCGTTTGTGCTGCCGAGGTCGCGGATGTAGACGAGACCGTCGGTTTTGACGAGCATGCAGTGCTGTTTTGAGATGCTGGTGTGATCGAGGACGAGATCGCAGAGTTTGGCGCTGCGTCCGACGACTGTGATGGGTTCGGTCAGAGTGATGGGTGCTCCGCCGTTTTTGGGCAGCAACTGAGCGATCATGGGGAATCTCCTGCGCGGGACCTGCGGGAAAGTATATCACTGAAACGGTGTTTGCCGGGTCGTTTTTGGTTTTTTGGTGTGTTTTGGGGGTGTGTTTTGCGTGTCGGCGCGGGAAAGTTGTCGGGTGTCGGGTGTCGGGTGTCGGGTGTTGGGGAAGTGAGGTTTTGGATGGCGCTGGATTCCGGTGGTGGTGTGCGTGGCGGCCGCGAGGTTTCGAATTTTGGCGGGAATGTGCGATTTCGTCCGGGGCGGCTGGCGGTTCCGCGGAGTGAGGCGGAGGTATGTCGTCTGGTGCTGGAGCATCGTGCTGACGGGGTGCGAGTTGCGGGCAGCAGGCATGCGTGGAGTCCGCTGATCAGGACGTCCGGGCTGCTGCTGGATCTGCGTCATCTGGATGCAGTGCGTTTGTACGAGGAGGGGGGGCGTGTGCTGGTGTCGGTGGGCGGTGGTTGTCGGATATCGCGGTTACTGGCATATCTGAATGATCGTGGTCTGACGCTGCCGTCGGTGGGGTTGATTACGGAGCAGACGGTGGCGGGTGCGATCAGCACGGCGACTCATGGTTCCGGTCGTCACAGTCTGTCGCATTATGTGCAGCGTGTGCGACTGGTGCATTTTGATGGGGGCGGAGGCGAGGTGGTGGTTCGCTGGATTGACAGTGGTGAGGAGTTGCGGGCGGTTCGGTGTTCTCTGGGTGCGATGGGTGTGATTACGGAGGTGGTATTTGCGGTTGTTCCGCAGTATCGGGTGCAGGAGCAGCTGGTGCCTGCGGGGACATTGCCGGAGGTGCTGCGGATGGAGTCGGAGACTCCGCTGCAGCAGTTTTTTCTGGTACCGCATCTGTGGCGATTTTATGTGCAGCGGCGGGCAGAGACAGCGGAGCCTGGTGGCCGGCTGACGGATCAGTTGTATCGGTTGTATTGGTTTCTGATGATGGACATTGGTTTGCATCTGGTGGTGCTGCTGATGGCGGTATTTTTGCGCAGTCGGGTGCTGGTGCGACTGTTTTTCTCAACGCTGATGCCGTGGACTGTGGTGACGAGCTGGCGACCGATTGACCGCAGTGATCGGCAGCTGGTGATGGAGCATGAGTTGTTTCGGCATGTGGAGGAGGAGTTGTTTGTGCGGCGATCGGATTTGCCGTCAGCCATGGCTTTGGTGGAGGATTTGCTGCGTGTGGCGGATGATCGAACGTGGCGGTTGTCTGAAGCGAGCAGTGAGCAGCTGCGTCGAGTGGGTTTGCTGGGTGATGTTTCAGAGATTGAGGGTTGCTGGAGTCATCACTATCCGATTTGTGTGCGGCGTGTGCGTGTGGATGATGCGTTGATTTCGATGTCGTCGGGTGGTTCGGAGGACTGGTATTCGATCAGTCTGATCAATTATCAGCGGGAGAGTGCTGAGTTTTGGCGATTCGCGGGTTTTGTGGGTGCTGCACTGATGCGCATTTATGGGGCTCGTCCGCACTGGGGCAAGTGGTTTCCGGAGGGTGAGCTGAGGCTGGAGCATTATCCTGAGCTGGGGAGATTTTGTGAGCTGGTGAGGCATTGTGATCCGGCGGGTGTATTTCGGCGTGGTTTTGTGGGTCAGCTGCCGGGGATGAGTGAATGATGGGTACAAGTCTGTCATGGGGCTGGAGAATGTTCTCGGGTGCGGCAGCGTTGCTGTGTTGTGCGGGTGTCTTGCGGGGTGGTGACGAGTTGGTGCTGCAGTTGCCGGCTGGGTCTTCGGACATTGTGGAACTGCGTGCGTCGGCGGGGGTTCGAGCGCGGTCGCTGGTGGGTCTGGTGGAGGATCTGTCGGGTGATTCGGTGGTGTTTCGTGGTGTGGATGGTGGTGTGCAGGTACTGCGATTATCGCAATTGCGGGTGATTCGATTTGCGCGATCGGAGGATTGGGAGGCGGGGTTGGTTTTGTCGCGGGGGCGTCGGTGGCTGGAGGCGATACCGAAGCTGCGTGGGGCATTATCCCGTGAGTCGCGACCGTGGGCGCAGCGCGAGATTCGTGGTGAGCTGGCGGTTTGTCAGCGTGCGGCGGGGCAGCGTCCGGAGTGTTTGTCGACGGTGGAGGAGATTCTGGAGTCGGACTCGGAGACGCGGCATCTGGCTGCGCTGCCGCTGGTATGGGACGAGCGAGTGTGTGTGGAGCAGGGAGTCAGTGCGGTGGCTGCGGATCTGCAGGCGAAATCGCTGGCGCGGCAGCTGGTGGCAGCATCGGTGCTGCTGTGTGATGAATCGACGCGGCTGCCGGCGGAGGGTGCTTTGAGATCATTGCGGCGGAGCGGTCGGGGTAATTTCGGGGTGTTGGCGGAGCTGCAGTTGTGGCGTCTGCGGTTACTGCAGGGTGGTCCGGAGGCACTGGAGGCGGAGTCGTGGCAGCGGCGTGCTGAGGAGCTTGCAGGTGCAGAGCGAGGTATGGCGGAGTTGCAGATTGGCCGAGCGATGGTTCGACTGAGAGAAGACGATCGGGCGGCGGTGAGTCTGCTGTGGATGCCACTGACGGCACCGCTGGACCCGTGGCATTGTCGTCGGGCGCTTATGGATGCGGTGGAGGTGCTGGAGCGATCAGGGCGTCCTGAGGATGGGATGCGGCTGCAGGTTGAGATTGAGTCGTGGGGTGCTGCGCAGGGGTCGGGTGTGCGTTAGATGGTGCGGAGTGCAGTGTGTGGCGCGATTTGAGATCAGCAAAACGGTGATTGTCAAGAAGATTCCCCCTGGGAATCCGAATTTGCGACTCGCAGGGTGTTTCAGGTTACCCTGTCATTTCAAACTGCAGGAACGTCCGGGGTATTGTTAAGACTGCCTGAATGTGCAATGACAGTCGCCGGGCCGGAATTTAAGATCGGTGTTCGCGCGGGTGTCAGGGAGGCCGTCGGCGGGGTGCATTGCTGTCATGGCGGTGAAATCCGTGCTGGATTTGTGTTGTAAGGATTGTTTTTCACTCCTGCAATTCGACCGGGGTTCTGCTTGTCCCTGATTCGATCGAAGCTGTTCTGGAAGATTGCGGGTCTGTACGTGCTGTTGTCGGTGCCGGCGATTGTCGGACTGGTGGCTGCACTGCAGACGCGTCTGTACGCGGATGCCGTGGCGCTGCATGAGCAGCAGCTGCAGGCGGTTTTGCGGGAGTCTGCGAAGCGTTTGTGTGACGCGGAGGATGCCGGATCTGCGGGCGAGGAGGTGCTGCGGATTCGTGCGGGCCTGACCGGTGGTCGCAGGGTTTGGCTGTCGGATGACCGGGGGTTTGACCCGGCCGGTCGGTTGCAGTCGGAATTTGGTGATGCTGTTCTGGCGTCCGTGCTGAGGACGACAGCAGCGACGGGTACTGCGGTGAGGTATGTGCGGCCCGGTTGGGAGACCGGCGAGGTGCTGGCGACGGGTCAGCGATTTTCGATGCTGGGTGCTGACTGGAATCTGGTGATGACCTCACCTTCGTCAGCAGCGGTGGAAGCTTCGCATCAGATGAGTGCTCTGCTGCTGAAGTCTGCGACGGCGGCGTGGTTGATTGGTGCCTTGTGTATGGGAATTGTAGCGGGGACTATTGTGAGTCCGCTGCAGGTGATGTCCCGGAAGCTGCATGCGGACGTGCGTCGTGACGATCGCGGTGACATGCTGCTGAACGTATCGGACCGTGGTGACGAGGTTGGTGATGTGGCATCGGCGCTGTATCAGCTGGAGGACGAGCTGCAGGACCGGATTGTCAGTCTGGAGCGAGCTGGCCGGGAGGCCGGTGCGAGTGTTGATCTGCTGACGGCGGTACTGGAGTCGATGATTGAGGGTGTGATAGCGATTGATCGTGAGCAGAAGCTGGTGTTTGTCAATCCGGGAGCGCGTCGTCTGCTGTCGATTGGAGCGGCAATCCAGGCGGGTCATCGGCTGTACGAGGCGGTGCGGATTCCGGCATTCCTGGAGACGGTGGAGGAGTCGCTTTCGGCCGGTCGCATGAGGACTCTGGAGTACCGGGCTTCGCGAGAGAGTTCGCATCATTTGCTGACGGTGATTCCGATTCTGCGCGGGCCGCATGCGGGTGCAGTGATTGTGGTGCGGGACGTATCTGAGGTGCGTCAACTGGAGGCGATGCGGCGTGATTTTGTGAGTGGTGTGTCGCACGAGCTGAAGACGCCGTTGACTGTGATTCAGGCGTGTACAGAGACGCTGTTGAGTGGTGCATTGGAGGACGGTGAGGTTGCTCGTCGTTTTCTGGGTCAGATTGAGGAGCAGGCGGAGCGACTGCTGCAGTTGATCCTGGCGATGCTGCAGTTGGCGCGGGTGGAATCCGGCAGTGAGATCCTGCATGTGGAGGAGCTGGAGCTGGGGGATCTGGCTGGTGACGTGGTGGATGCGTTTCGGGCAGTGGCAGAGAATCGTGGTGTGCAGTTGATGCAGCAGGGTGCAGCGACTTTGGCGGCGCGTGCTGACGAGCAGGCTGTGCGAACGATTTTGAGCAATTTGGTGGACAACGCCATCAAGCATACTCCTGCGGGAGGCGAGGTGATTGTGGAGTTGCGGTCGAGTGCGGACGGTCCGACTCTGGTGGTGCGGGACACTGGCAGTGGCATACCCGAGGAGCTGCTGGGTCGGATTTTTGAGCGTTTTTATCGAGTGGAGAAAGATCGTTCGCGGGAGCGCGGGGGGTCCGGTTTGGGTCTGGCGATTGTGAAGCATCTGTGTCAGGCGTTGCAGGCGAGTCTGACGGTGCGGAGTCGACTGGGCGAGGGCAGCGAGTTTACAGTGCGTTTTCCGCGTGTGTGAGAGTTTGGAGCAGTTTTCCGGGGTTCAGAAGTCAGCTGAGCCGGCGTTCGTGGCAGCGGAGTTTTGGGCTGGAGCGGGGTTACTGGTGTTTTGTGCGGTTGGGTGTCGTTGCAGGAACTGCTGCAGTGCGGTGGCTGGAGCCAGCTGATCGGGTGCCATGCCGGCGGCAGCGCGGAGCCATTGTGCCGCGGTTTTAAGTTCACCCAGCTGTTCGGCGACGGCGGCGATTTCGAGTCGTTTTTCGACGGTGGCGGTATCACGAACAAGTTCCTGCTGTGCGGCCGACAGTCGTGCTCGCAGTGCGGCGATTTCTGCGGCTTGTTTGCGGAACTGTTCAGCTTCTGCGGTTCGGTTGAGTGTGGCGAGCAATTCTGCCATGCGATTGTGCAGTCGCAGGTCGAAGGGATGTTTTTGCAGACAATTGGTGAGGAGCAGCAGTCCGGCATCGATCTGATTTCGGCGTTCGCTGGTGGCTGCGGCGACGAGTGCAGCATCGGGTTGTGTGGGATCGAGGGTGAGGGCCTGATTGGCGAGTGAGCTGGCTTCATCGAAGCGGCGGAGGCTGTACATGGCCTGGGCCTTGAGTGCGAGTACATCGGGCCAGTTGCCGGCTTTTTGGAGTACAGCGAGTGCCTGTTCCCAGCGTCTGAGCTGGATGAGGCAGTCGCCCCATTCGGCGTGGATTTCGAGGGCGACGGTGGAGTTGTTGGGGGCTTTTTCGGCGGCTTCCGCGAAAGCGAGTGCGGCATCTTCGAAGCGTTCGAAATCGCGGAGAATGGTGGCCTGCATGTAGACGGGGCGGTAGTCCGCGGGCGCGAGGCGAGAGACTTCGCGCAGGGTCTGGATGGCCTTTTCCATGGCTCCGATGTCATACCATGATGCGGCGAGCAGTCGGAGTGCATCGGTGTGATCCGGCTGCCATTCGAGGACCTGTCGGAGGAGGAGCGTGGCCTGGGAGTATTGCTGCTGCTGGTAGCAGATGGAGCCTGCCTGGAAGTAGGCTTCGGTGCGTGTGGCGGGGTTGTGATTGGCGGAGCTGAACAGCAGGATCGCTTCATTGAGTTGTCCTCGACCGCGGGCCACGTATCCGCGGAGGAGTGCGGCGTGAGCTTTCCATGTGGGGAGGTGTTGCAGCCGGTCAGCGGCGGAGGTGGCAGATTTCCAGTCTTTTTTCAATACGGCAGCTCGACCGGACCTGTACAGCTCGGCTGGTGCCTGTGCGGGCAGCAGGAATGTGGTGAGGAGGCCGATACCGGCGACGGAGGCGAGCAGCAGCAGGCTTTTTTTTGCGGTGAATTTCATGTTTCAGGGGTGTCGGAGCGGCGGCGGGGTGGACGCAGTGAATTGTGCGGGAATTAGAGCAGGAAGTGGTGCTGAGTGCATCCGACGGGGGCCTGAGCGGGATTCCCGCACGGTACCAAGTTCGTTTGCAGCGGGCGTGCAGGTTGACCGGGGGCAGTTTTCGGCATAGATTCAGGGGGTAAGTACAGAGCCTGAGTAAAACCTGCAAAGCCGACGCTGCATAGACTCGGAAAAAACCTTGGACGATTCTTCGGAAAACACGGTAACTTTTGACCAGCTTGGGCTGAGCGCCCCGACTTTAAGGCTGCTGTCGAAGATCGGGTATGATCATCCCAGCCCGATTCAGGTGGCGTTGATTCCAATTGCCCTGACGGGTCGTGACTGCATCGGTCAGGCTCGAACGGGCACTGGTAAAACGGCGGCATTCATGCTGCCGACACTTGAGCAGGTGAACAGTGAGCGGGGTGTCGTGCAGGTTCTGGTGCTCGCTCCGACTCGAGAACTGAGTGAGCAGGTGTATCTGGAATCCCGCAAGCTGGCGGGCAACATGCCACTCAGTTTTGCCCTCGCTGTCGGCGGTCGTCCGATGGGTCGTCAGATCGACGATCTCCGCGGCGGGGCTCAGATTGTCATTGGGACTCCGGGGCGTGTGCAGGACCTGATGAAGCGTGGTCATCTGCGTCTGGAGGAGTTGTTCATCGCGGTACTGGATGAAGCGGATCGGATGCTGGACATTGGATTTCGTCCGGACATTGAGCGAATCCTGCGGGCCTGTCCGAAGGACCGTCAGACGCTGCTGCTGTCGGCGACGATGCCACCTGATGTGATGAAGCTGGCTCAGCGGTATATGGTGGACCCAGAGTCTGTGGATCTGTCTGAAGACCGTGTTGTGGTGGACACGATTGAGCAGTTCTACGCGACGGTGGATGAGGATCGGAAGCTGCCGCTGCTGCTGCGAATTCTGGCTCACGAAAAACCATCTCAGGTGATCGTGTTTACTCGGACAAAACGTGGTGCTGACAAGCTGTACGATGTGTTTTCGCGTCGACTGAAGTCCAGCCGAATTGCCTGTATTCACGGTGACATGCCGCAGAGCAAGCGGGACCGAGTGATCAAGGCGCTGCGAGCCGGTGAGTTGCGGCTGCTGATTGCAACGGACGTGGTGGGTCGTGGGATTGACGTGAGCGGAATTTCGCACATTATCAACTACGACATTCCTGAATACTGTGACGACTATGTGCACCGTGTGGGGCGTACGGGGCGACTGTCTTCGGACCAGAATGGCCGGGCGGTGACTTTTGTGACGCTGGCCCAGGGTGGCGAGCTGACAAACATCGAGAAGCGGATCAACACAGTGCTTCCGGAGTATGAGCTGGAGGGATTTGAGGCATTTCGTCGTCGCGAGCGTCGTTCTCGTGAGGTGAAGCGTTTCGGTGCTGACCGGGACGAGTGAGACGGATGAGTGCAGCCGCTGTTGCTCTGCGAGTGGTGCTGCTGTTCATGTGGATGGTGGCCCTTGCGGGGTTGGCTGCCGAACGCTGGTGGGTGGCTGAGCTGCTGGTGAGTCTGCGAGTGCAGCAGATGTGTGTGCTGGTGCCCTTTGTACTGGTGTTGTGCGTTGCGAGGGTTTCGGGGCGGTGGCGACTGAGTGCCGTTCTGCTGCTGTGCTGGCATCTGTGGTGGCTGCGAACGGCGTGGTTGGCGGAGGGGCCCTCGGGGGATGTGGTATCGTCTGCAGTTGAGCTGACGGTTTGTGTGTCGAATGTGCAGGCGGACAATCCGGAGGTGGAGTCTGTGTTGGGGTCGCTGCGAGACTGTGATGCAGATGTGATCGCTGTGCTGGAGCTGACGAGGGCATTGCGGATTCGCCTGTCCGGTGAGTTTGCCGAGGAGTATCCGTATTTTCTGTGGGAGGAGCGGGAGCCCGGGCATTTCGGAATCGGACTGTTGTCGAGGCTGCCGATTCGGAGTTCGGCGATTGTGAATTATCGACTGCCGTCAGTGCCATCGATTGAAGCTGTGCTGGAGTTGCCGGGTGGTGGCGGGGTGCAGTTGATTGCGACTCATCCTCGTCCGCCGATGGATGCCTGGCAGCATCGTATGCGGAACGAGCATCTTGATGTGCTGGCGGATCGGGTGTCTGAGCTGCGGGGATCCGGCGGCTTTCCGGTGATAGTGATGGGCGACCTGAATGTGACTCCGTGGTCACCGACGTTTGGGCGGCTGCAGGATCGCGGGGGATTGTGGAGTGTGACAGCGGGTGGTGGTCTTGAGCCGACGTGGTATCAGCGGCCTGGTTTTCTGTATGGCCTTGTGCTGGATCATGTGCTGCATACGGATGGGTTGAGGCATCTGCGCAGGCGGATTTTGCCGGGGAACGGATCGGATCATCGTTCGGTTGTGGTGGAATTTCAGCTGGACTGATGGCTGGCGAATGGTGGTGTGCAGTGCGCAGTGTGCGACGTGTGATCGCTGTCGTGCGGTTGCAGACCTGTGGGCGATGGGACCGGGCGGGTTATTTGGTGAGAAACAGTGGGCTGTCAATCAGGTCATGCAGTATGCGGCGGCAGGTTCTGTGTTCGGGAGTGAGTTGGCGGGAACAGGCCTGCAGTTGTTCGAGTTCAGTCCATGCGAGCGTGCGTCCGCTGGCCCAGGTGGCGAGATGTTTGATCAGGTTGTATGTGATCTGATCGGCGCGATCTGTGGCGAGGTATTGTTTCAGGCTGTCGACTCCGTCGACAGCAGTTCCGTCGGGCAGAGCTGATGCGGCATCTACGGGATCTGTTCGTCTGCGTCCGGAGGCGTCGTATTGTTCGAAGGGCAGTCCCCACGGGTCGATACCGGAGTGGCATTTAACGCATCCTGGCTGATTGCGGTGTGCTTCCAGCTTTTGGCGAAGTGTGAGGGAGCTGTTTTCGGATTCCGGCAGTTGGGGGACATTGGGTGGCGGATCAGCTGGTGGTTCCGCGATGATTCTGCGAGCCAGCCATGCTCCGCGTTTGACCGGGTTGGGTTCTCGTCCGTTGGAGAGTCCGGCGAGTACAGCGGCCTGGGTGAGGAGTCCACCGATGCCGCCTTTGTGCGGGACCGGGGTGAAGGCGAATCCGGATTCGCTGAGGTCCGTCAGTCCGTAGTAACTGGCCACGGCATCATCTGCGAGGATGTAATCGGCTTGTACCAGTTCGGTGACGGGACGATCCTGACGGATGAGATAAGCGACAGTTTCGGAGGGTTCCAGTCGCAGTCTGCTGCGGATGGTGCGATTGAGGTGGGGGAAGCGACGTTCATCGACGGAGAGCACATCGAAGCGGTCAAGGTTGAGCCATTGAGGGGTAAATTCACTGATGAATCTGAAGAAATGCGGGTGATCGATCAGTCGATCGATTTCGGCGTGCAGGTGCTGGCGGAGGGCACCGTTTTCGGCGAGTGCAGTGAGCTGCTGATCGGGTGGAGAATTCCAGAGGAAGAAGGCGAGTTTGGCTGCGAGTTCGTGTTCGGAGAGTGGTTCGGGTTCAGGGCCACGGCTGTCTTCGATGATGAAGAGGACTGCGGGAGAGGTGAGAACGACGAGGAGTGAGTCTCTGATGCTGTGGAAGAAGTCTGTATTGTTTTTGCGTGCGGAGGCCCAGACGTTCAGCAGCAGCTGCAGTTCCTGATCTGTGGCAGTTCTGCGCCAGGCCTGAGAGGCGAACCGGGCGAGGATTTGTTTTGCCCAGGGTATTTCGAGAGCGTGCGTGGCTTCGCTGAATGGAGCAGCGAGAATTTCGGGGGCGGGTTTCAGTGGAGAATCGAAGAAGATGCTGCGGTGTGTCGGGGGTGGCCAGGTTTCAAAGAACGGGCCTTCGAACTGAACGGACTGAAGTTTGAGTCGGGGCAGTTCACGTCCGTCTGTGAATTCGCTGCGGATGCCGATTTCGCGGACTCCGGCGAGGTAATTCACATTGTTTTTTTCAACTAAAGGGGCGGGGAAATCTGTGATGGCGGCATTAAAAACGTACTGTTGAATCTGGTGACTGCGGACTTCGACCGGCAGTCCGACGGGGGTGAGGGTGCTGCCGCAATCCCGGCGCAGTCCGAGATGGATACCCAGCCATGGTCTGCGCGCTTCGAATTTCAGGAAGCTGGCAGCTTCCGGGAGTTCCGGTGGCAGCGGAGTTACCAGCAGTTCGCAGGCGTGCTGTGGCTGGGCGAGAGTGGCGAGTATGGGTGTTTGTCCGGCGGGCAGTCGGATGGTGAGGATTGGGCTGATCTGCAGATCGCCGATGACATTCAGTTCGGGCAGTGTTCTGCTGCCTTCGATTTTTGTGGAGAAGCCGCGTGTGCCGAGTTGCAGCTGCAGGTTGTTTCCTGAGGCGGCAGCGGGGCTGATGATGCTGATCTGGCAGATTTCGGATTGGTTGAGGCTGAGTGTTGTCGGTGTTCCGGATTGCAGCGGAATTCTGAGGGAGTTTGGTCTGCTGCTGATTGGTGTATCGGGTGGCAGGAGCAGTCCGTCATCGACAGCGGCGGCACTGACGGTGATGCGGAAGTTGCCCTGTTGCGGGAGTTCCCGTAGTGAGATTTTGAAGTTGGCGCGGGGTCCGTAGGTGGTGGATTCGCCGAAGATTTCTGATCCGGGGATTGCTGGTCGCAGCAGGAGTCCGGCGGGAGTTGTTTCCCATGCAGCGCCGCGGGGGTAACCGGGATTACCGCGAACGCAGGCGAACACGGAATGAGCGAGTCCCTCGAAATGACGCCACTGGCGAATGGTGTCGTTGCCGACGTAGCCTTCAATGAAGTCAAAGCTGCGCTGCATCTGCCACGGCTGGAAGCGGAATGGTTTGTGAGGAGCGAGTTCTGTAACGAGGAAGTCGCTGGAGGGGATCAGTTCGCTGTTGGCGCCAAGAATCAGGTTATCGGGGCAGGGATCGGGGTTGATATTTCGTCCGAGGTCCATGCGGAAGGTCTGAATGACTGGTACGGCGGATTCATCGACGATGCACTGATCAAGGGCTCGTTGAGCAATTTCGAACCATGCTTCTGACTGCAGCGGCGAGAGGGTCATCAGTGCTGCATTGTTGGTGAAGCCATCCTTTGAAACAGCATCTGCCGGGAGTGAATCCGTGAGGTCTTCCTGGATGCCGAGCAGATCCTGGAGGCTGTTGCGATACTGAGCGATGGTGAGACGGCGCATAGCGCCATTTTTCTGAGCTCCCTGGTCTCGTGCAGCGCGGAGGCTGAGATCGATCCAGTTGATGATCTGAGTTCGTTCTGCTGCGGAGAGTGGTGGTTCGTCTTCCGGCGGCATGGTTGCTGAGTCGATCTGACGGCGGATATCGGCGAGGAGCGCAAGGTGGCGATCTTCAGGAACGCCGGCGAGCTGATCGACGCGGATACCGGATGTCATTTTGTCTGCGTTATGGCAGCGGGTGCAATGTCTGACAAGCAGAGGCTGAACATGTTTATCGAACAGTTCAGTGCGGGCTGTTCGGTCGGTGTCGGATGGTGGTGGTTCGGGGCTGTTCTGTGCGAAAGCGGATTGCACCAGGATGACGGAGAGCAGGAGCCTGATGCCGAGTTGCGTGGGTGTGGATGGTTGTCTGATGGCGGAAGTTTTCATGTCAGAGCGAGCTCAGGCGGGGATACAGTCTGCGGGCCGGGGATAGACGGAGCACGAGGATTATGGATTTTCAGGGTGGCTGAGTCACGTGCAGGGTGTCAGGTAGTGAGGTGAGATTCCGGGATCCTGCGGATTTTCGATTTTTTTCCTCGAAAAATCGTCGTGCAGAACGGCGGATGCCTGGCAATATGAAGATTTCGTGGGGCAGAATGTGGTTTGAACGTCCATCAGCTTTGTGACTCCGGGAATCAGCCATGTCTCAGTGGTACTATCAATTGCTGGGTGAGGAATTCGGGCCTGTCACGGCCGAGGCATTGCGAGAGCTGATTCAGGAGGGGACGATTTCGGAGTCTGATCCTGTGCGTCCGGTGGATTCTGCGGACTGGCGGCCGGCATCGTCCTGTGAAGAGCTGCAGGGGACTGATGACGATGTGATCAGTGATCTTTCGGAGCTGTCGTTTGAGTTTGAGGAGAGTGGTCCCACGGCCAGGCGTACAGCATACGGAACGGAAGTTCCGGAGGCAGCGACGGAGCCGGAAGCCGTATCGGAAGTAAAAAAGCCGGCTGGTTACTGTTACCAGGTGCAGGGAGTTTCTGTGGGTCCGATTCCGCTGCAGTCACTGGTGCAGCTGGCCGCCGGGGGTCGCCTGCTGGCATCTGATCTGGTGCAGGCGGAGGGAGACAGGGCGTGGCGAACGGCGGTGGAGTACAGTGAACTGGCGGTGATTTTTGCAGCGCAGGTACAGAGTGCGGCGGCCGTACCTGAGGTACCGGCAAAGAAGACCGTGGCTGATTCGGAGCAGAAAAAGCCGGCTGGAAAATCTGCCGGGTCCGCGGGCAAGGGGCGGCGGAAGTCCGGGCGTGGGCCGGTTCCCGATGACACGGCAGCGGTCGATGACATTCTGAATGAAGTGTTTGCGGAAGAGGAACCACAGCCGCCGCGGCGTGGTGGGTTGTCCGGCATGGGATCGGGGGCAGCGGAAACCGCCAGTGCTCCAGCACCGGTGGTGGCGTCAGCGGCTCCCCCGACTCCCCCGGTTGCGGCACCGGTGACTGCCATGAGCACGACGGCCGCGGCTGCTGCGAAGAGCTACAAAGCTCCGCCGAAACCCCGGAAATCCTCGGGTGGCGGGATGAGTCTGGAGTTTGGAACTCCGGCCAGGGTCGTTCTGGGAGTCGTGATTGCCGGGGTGTTGTTCTGGTTTTCCGGGCCACTCATGAAGGTGTTCAAGTCAGATTACGACCGATACGCGAAGAGAACAGAGCTGGCGATTCAGACGATTGAGGCATTAAACCCGAAGACTCAGCTGGTGGCATACAAAGGGCAGATGATGTCCGTTGAGAAGGAGCTGGGGGCCTATGCGACGGCGATCAAGTCGTCAGGAACGCCCAGCGGCAAGACAAAGCATTTGCTGGATGCTTTGGACAAGATGCTGGAGTTTGCGAAGATGGATCCGAAGGAGGCTGACAAGCAGAAGCAGGCCGTCAGCGAGGCGAAGGCTTTGATTCAGCAGTACCGGGGTGGCTGATTTTCAGATCCCAGCTATTCAGATCTCAGCCGACCAGTTCCACAGATGCTTCCTGTTGCTGCTGTTTCCGGATACTTCCCAGGATCACCGCCGGGTGTTCGGCCGTGGACACGGCTGTAAGCACGGCCTGTGCGCATTCTGCTGGCACGGCGAAGATCATGCCGATGCCCATATTGAAGACGCTGAACATTTCGGAATCTGAAATACCGCCCAGTTTTTGGAGCCATGGGAAGACTGGGGCAGGTGTCCACGATTTGCGATCGATGACCGCCTGGCAGTATTCAGGCAGGACTCGAGCAAGGTTATCGGCAATTCCCCCGCCGGTGATGTGTGCGATGGCGTGGAGGCCACCGGGAGTGGCGGCATTGCGGGCTGCAGTGACAGTTGAGGCGTAGATGCGAGTGGGTGTCAGCAGGGCCTGGCCGACCGTCGCATTCAGTTCGGGTATGAAGTCGGAGACCTGCAGTCCGGCGTGAGAAAAGACGGCTTTGCGGACGAGGCTGTAGCCATTGGAGTGAAACCCTGACGAGGGGACTCCGATGAGTACATCGCCGATGTGGACGCGATATCGACCATCGACGAGGTCACTGCGTTCGGCGACACCGACACAGAAGCCAGCCATGTCGAAATCGCCTGCTGCGTAGAGATCGGGCATGATGGCAGTTTCACCGCCGAGCAGTGCGGCACCTGCCTGCTGGCAGCCGTTACTGACACCTGAGACGAGTTGTTCGAGCAGCAGCGGGTTGTCTTTTCCGAGGGCGATGTAGTCGAGGAAGAAGAGCGGTTCCGCACCGAGGCAGAGACAGTCGTTGACGCACATGGCGACGAG
>SXXK01000460.1 GCA_005791255.1 Planctomyces sp. | reverse complement strand
TGCTGCACTCGCATCAAACCCACCGGAATCGACTGCACATCCGCACCAACCGCAGCCGCCTGCATGCGAATCCGATAACGCCCCGCCGCCGGGACCGCTGCTGTTGCACATAAACCATAACGCGGCAGCTGCGTGTAAAAAATCAGCGACTCCCCGTCCAGACGACACGTACGACCCAAACCCTCACGAAAATTTGGCCCCTTCTCCGTAATCTGCCGACCTGTACGCTCGTCCGCAAAAGGAATCTGAGGACTGCTGGGCACCACCCCGCGAATCACACGCGCCGCTGCCTCCTGATACTTCAGAAAATGCACCGCCGAAAGATCCAGCGACAACCCCTGATTCTCAAAGCCACCACGCGGCACGTCCTCCGGCAGCACATCCCCCACCGGAACACGGACTCCCAGCAGATCCTCCAGAGTATTCTCATACTCGAAGGCCGTCAGACGCCTCAGGGCAGCCCGCCCCTCCGTCTGCTGACGGCTGAACGATGCCCGCTGCAGCGAACTGCTCAGCAGCAACTGCACACGCTCCCGCTCCATCCCGCCCCACGCCTCCCGCGCGTCCGCCGGAGGCATCTCGTCGGACTGCACCCGATCATGCACCCGCTGCCATCTGGAAAACACCGATCCGTCCGCCAGATCCGCCGACATCGCATCCAGCCGCAAACCCCCGGACTGCACTTCCGATCCATGACAGCCGACACAGTACCGCTGCAACAGACCACGCAGCTCCGCCCCCGGAAACTCAGCCCCCGGAAACTCAGCCCCCGCACCCGCCAATTGCTGGCCGCACAACACAGGCTGCCACAGCACAGCCCACAGCAGCAGACAGCATCCCGAACAGACCCGAGTTTTGAATTGTGCTCGACTCATCGCCCCACACCAGTTGCCCGAGTGACAGAACCCTCCGCAAACCGCCTGAATTCTCTCATCGGGCTGCTGCTGTGTCATGACCGAACACTGCCGAACTCGGCGAAATTCCGGTTTTCCCCGCAGTTCGGCTTTTCCTGCCCGCATGCTGGACATTCTGCCTGATCACAGGACATGCTACGCATTACGTCGCCGTCCCCCGCGACCACGTCACCAGGCAATCCGGCAAACCTGCAGGAGCAGATCATGCGGTCGGTTCTCGTCACCCTCGCCTTCCTCTCACTTACTGCCGCCAATCCGTTGTTCGCTCAGAACAGCACGACTCCCGAGACAGCCATGCAGCAGCGCACCATGTCCGTCGATGATCTGTTTGCCTTCCGCCGCATCGGAGCCCCCTCGCTCGATCCCACCGGCATGTGGGTCGCCTGGGCCGCCACCGAAATCACCGACTCACAGAACAACAAATCCGTCTCACACATCTGGGTCGCCTCAGTCGATGGACAACAGCCCCCCCGACAGCTGACCAGCGCCGTTGCCAAAGACAGCAACCCCCGCTGGTCACCGGATGGTCGCTGGATCCTCTTCGAATCCGGCCGCTCCGGCGCAGGACAGCTGTGGGCCATCAGCGCCCTCGGCGGAGAAGCCCGCCAGATTACTTCACTCAGCACCGGTGCCTCCGGAGGAGTCTGGTCCCGTGATGGCAAACGCATCCTCTTCACCTCCGCAGTCTTTCCCGAATTCTCACACCTGCCATTCGCCGAAAGCGATGCCAAAAATCGCGAAAAAACCGCCGCTGCCGAAGCGTCGCCCGTCAAAGCTCGCACCTTCCGCAAACTGTTCTACCGACACTGGGACAGCTACGTCGAAGATCGCCGCCAGCACCTCTTCGTCATCGATGTCACCAGTAACAACGGCTGGGAACTGACCGTCAGCGAACCACGCGATGTCACCCCCGGTGATCGGGACGCCAGCCCCACTTCCTCCACCTTCTCAGCACCCCAGGATTACTGCTTCTCCCCGGATGGCTCCCACGTCATTTTCTCCGCCGTTCCAGCGGAAAATGAAGCCTGGAGCACCAACTATGACCTCTGCCGTGTACCGGCAGCAGGCGGCAGCCCGGCCTGGGAAACACTCACCACAGGAAACCCCGCCGCTGACGGGCACCCGGTCTTCTCTCCCAACGGGAAAAAACTGGCGTGGCGAGTTCAGCGGAAACCAGGCTACGAAGCAGACAAATGGGAAATTGTCGTCGCCGACTGCACGCCCGACGGAGCACTCACCGGGCCCTCCGCGTCCCTCACCGCTGAAGTCGACCTGTCCTTCGATGAAATCGTCTGGAGATCCGACGACGAAATCCTCAGCACCGCGGAAATGCGCGGCGAAAAACCAGTCTTCGGAATCTCCGTCAGCCGACCCAACGTCGCCAGCCGCGCTCAGTCCTCCGGCACCATCTCCAGCCTCGCGGTCTCTGCCGATGGCTCCATCCTCGTCGGAAACCACAGCACACTCCGCTCACCCAATGAAGTCTTCTCCACACTGCTCGAAAAGGACGTCCTGCGGTCGCGAGTTCCAGCACTCAATATCTCCTCAGCAAACACCGCACTGCTGGCACAGCTGCAACTGCCCGCTGCAACCTCCGTGGAAGTCGTCGGTGCCGACGGAGACCCCATGCAGATGTGGATCCTCACACCACCCGGCTTCGACAAAAATCGCCGCTGGCCACTGGCCTTCCTCGTACACGGCGGCCCTCAGGGAGCCTGGGCGGACGGCTGGAGCTTCCGCTGGAATCCCCAGATCTGGGCCGCTCAGGGCTATGTCGTCTGCCTCCCCAATCCCCGTGGCAGTACAGGCTTCGGGCAGAAATACTGCGACCAGATCGGAGGAGACTGGGGCGGACGCTGCTACGTCGACCTCATGGCCGGACTCGCACACATGGAAAAACTGCCATACATCGACTCCGAACGAATGTTCGCAGCCGGAGCCTCCTTCGGTGGCTACATGATGAACTGGTTCGCCGGACAAACCAATAAGTTCCGCACACTCGTCAATCACTGCGGCGTCTACAACTTCGAAAGCATGTACGCCACCACCGAAGAACTGTGGTTCGATGAACACGAACACGGTGGCCCGCCATGGGGCCCCAATCGCTCCTCCTACGAAAAACACTCCCCGCACAAATTCGCCGCCAACTTCAAAACACCAATGCTCATCATCCACAACGATCTCGATTTCCGAGTCCCGGTCAGCGAAGGACAACAGGTCTTCACCACCCTCCAGCGTCTCGGAGTTCCCAGCAAATTCATCAACTTCCCCGATGAAGGTCACTGGGTCCTGAAACCTGCCAACAGCCGCTACTGGCACAACGAAATCTTCGCCTGGCTGCGCGAATACTGCCCGCCCGGAGCCCGCTGACCCACACAACCACAATCACAATCAGCCCCTTTTCCCGCCCTTGCCCGCCTGAATAAAGCTCTGCCATGTCGTCTTCAGCACTCGAACTGCTGCGCGCGGCCACCAGCCCCGCAGCCATCCTCGATACACTCGAACAGACCCTCCTCGAACAGCAGGATTTCCATCGCTGGTTCGATGCCCGCATGATCCGCTCACGCCGCGAACTCGGACTGCCCATCACACAACCCACGTCGCTGCGGGATATCCCCGAAGCCCAGGAACCCGCCTGGCGCAAAGCCTACACTGACGCCGCCCGCGAAGCCGGTTTTCACTTCCTGAAACATAACCTGCTCGCTGATGCCTGGGCGTACTTCCGCACCATCCGCGAACCTCAGCCCGTACGCGATGCCATCGAAATCCTCGTCCGAAACAGTGACGCCAGCCCCGGCCCCGAAACCGACGAACTGCTCAACGTCGCACTCTACGAAGGTGCTCACCCCGTTGCCGGGATTACGCTCCTGCTCAAAACTCACGGCACCTGCAACACCGTCACCGCACTCAGTCAGATGATCGGACAGATGTCCCCCGCCGAACGACGACAGGCCGCCGCCGTCATGGTCCGACACCTCCACGCTGACCTGCTCGCAAATGTTCGACGCGACGTCGAACGACGACAACCCACACTCAAACCAGACCTCTCGCTCAGACAACTCATCGCCGGGCGCGAATTCCTCTTCGCTGAAGGAAACTATCACATCGATGTCTCACACCTGCACTCCATCGTCGGCTTCGCTCGACACCTGCACC
>SXXK01000459.1 GCA_005791255.1 Planctomyces sp. | reverse complement strand
GCATTTCACACATCATCCGGTGTTTTGGAGCATTGTGCGCAGGAGTTGTCTGCGGTTTCCGATGCGGATTCGGATATTCGTTCACTGCTGGGTGGTGTTCGTCGGATGCAGTTTTTGAACTGTGGATTTACGACAGGTGACTGGTCATTGCTGTCGCAGCTGTCCGACCTTGAGGTTGTTGAGTTTTGCGGCGTGAAACGCACACCTGAAGAGACGAGTGAGGCGTATATTCGTTCGAGTGCAGCCGCGTTGTCGAAGCTGCCGCGTCTGCAGACGCTGCTGTTGTCGGGAGAGAGTTTTCTGGGTGTTGGTCGGATGCCGGAGCTGCGGACGTTGGGTTTGGAGTTATGGCAGGTTGAGCAGTTTCTGGCCGGTGACGTATCTGGTCGTTTTCCGCTACTGGAGACGATTTTGATTCGGATTCCGTCTGAGGGTGAGGTGAGCAAAGGCGTGTATGCGAGTTTGCGTGGTATCAGTCAGCTTCGAGAGGTGCATTTGTGGTCGGGTGACGAGGGAAGTGCGGGGCTGCTCACGAAACACGTGGATGAATTTCGTCGTGAACTGCCTCGGTTGTCGGTGCGGCGACGTGACTGGGGCCTGTCGTTTGAGCGTGGTGTTTTGTGGGTGATATTGCAACTCGGTCTTGTTGTTGCAGGAATGTCGATTGTGGCCTTCACTCATTCACTTTCATCACGGGAGGCGAATGTATTTATTCCGGGTTTGTGTCGAGCGCATCAGCAGGTGCTGGTGATGATGTATTTGCTGGCGGCAGCGGGTGGTTTTCTGCTGGCCTGGTATCTGGGGGTACGAGCCTGGGTGCCGGTTCTGCTGACGCTGCTGTCCATGTCATTGCCAGCGGCGCTGGCGGACGCCGTTTCCGGACGCTCGGGGCAGTCCGTACCGTTGCTTCTGAGGGGCTGGAATCCGCTGCCAATACTGATGGCCCTGGTGCTGGTGCCTGTGTTTTTTCGCAGTGATACCGCGTTTTTGTGTGATGTGCTGAATGGCGACAATTTTCTGCTGAATCTGGTGCTTTTATCCGTTGCTGCCGCAGCCGTTCCTGTTTCGATTTCAGCGATACGCCGAAGGCCCGGGAGATTGGCAGAATCGGGTCAACTGTCGCTGCAGCGAGGGGCGGCAGGTGGTGCCGGCAACCTGCACGTGATGGGTGTGAATGACAGGTTGCTGCAGGGAGATCTTGCAGATCGGCTTAGAGCAGGTTGTGGGATGAGAAATGGCAGGGGCATTTTGATCACTTTGATGTTTATTGTCCCGCAGTTGCTGTTGTCACTGGCAGGCGGTGAGACTGTGGGTAAGTCCATCGACAGGAGCATTTTTTGGATTGCCTGTGCTCCAGTCTTCATCGTTGTTTTTGCGGATCAGGCCTGGCTGCAGCGTCGATTTCGGCTGTGGAGTGATTTTGTGATGCCCTGCAGCCGTTTGGCATTCTGGCGAGCGGTGAGAGTCGCGGTTTTTCGGGAACTGCGGTGGTCGTACCTGCTTGTGATGTTGCTGCCACCGGCCCTGCTGCCGATTGGTATTGCTTTCGGAGACATCAAAGCTGGCCAGTCAATCCTGCCGCTGGTGCTTCTGTGGAGTTTCAGTGTTGCAGGTATGTTTTTGCTGCATCATGGAATGCTGTGTTGGGGTGTTGTGTCGGGTTCGTGGTATTCACGGCTCAGCAGTGTGTCGATTATATCGTTGTATTGGTATTTGCTTTGGTTATTCGGGCCGATTGTGTTTGGCGGGGCGGTCTCCAACGGTGCCAGTGTTCTGAGTTTTTTGATGTTGCTGGCGGGTGGTCTGATGCAGTGGAGGTTGCCGGCGTGGCTGGAATCGGCAGAGTATCCGTCGAAGCGAGCCGGCTGAGCGATGTTGGGCAGTGGCGAGCAGGCTTCAAAAAGGGGAGGATCGCGGTGTCTCGGCTGTATTGGGCTATCCGATCTCTGTCTCTGTGGCAGCGTCTGACTTTTCTGCTGTATTGTTGTGGTCTGGGCGTGCTGCTGTGCCTGCTCTGCTGGAACTCCCACGTGGTTCCTGTGCAGGCGTTCAGATTTAATTCAATGAATCGTTCGGACGCGTTGCTGCCTGCGTTTTGGAGTTACAGCACGCGGGTTCGGGCAACTGAACAGACAGCGCCTGATGGGGTACAGGCAGCGTGGCGACGACTGGGTGCGGATGGTACTGTTACGTTTGCGTCATCAGCAGGTATTTTATCGCATTTTTCGCGGCAGTTGTCTGCGGGGTCTGATGCGCAAGCAGATATTGGCTCACTGCTGAGTGGTGTTCGTCGGATGCAGTTTTTGAACTGTGACTTTACGACGGCTGGCTGGTCATTGCTGTCGAAATTGTCCGACCTTGAGGTTGTCGAGTTTTTTAATGTGAAGGGAACGGCAGAGGAGAGCGGTGAGTTGCATTTGCGTTCGAGTGCCACTGCGTTATCGAAGCTGCCTCGTCTGCAGACTTTGCTGCTGTCGGGAGACAGTTTTCCGGGTGTTGGTCGGATGCCGGAGCTGCGAACTCTGGGTTTGGAGTCAGGGCAGGTTGAGAGCTTTCTGGCCGGTGACGTGTCTGGCCGTTTTCCGCGACTGGAGACGCTTTTGATTCGGATTCCGTCTGACGGTGAGGTGAGTGTCGGAGTGTATGCGAGACTGCGTGAAATCAGTCAAATTCGAGCTGTGCATTTGTGGTCGGGTGACGCTGGGAGTGCGGGGCGGCTGACGATTTATGTGGACGAGTTTCGTCGTCAATTGCCGGGACTGTCGGTCCAGCGACGTGACTGGGGCCTTTCCGTAGAGCGCACACTTGTTGAGAATTCGTGTGGTTTTTTCTCAACAGGTCGTCAGGTTGGGCGTGACAGCGTGCGGGGCGGAAATTTGGGTCGGATTTTGCTTGACTTTTGTGGGTGAGTGAGTCGCGGGTGACCTGCGAAAACTCGACGGGACTGCTCGCATTTCCTGCAGGATTTGCTGGCATCGCAGGCGGATTCCCGGGAAGATGACGGTGTATCAGGCAGTGAGACCACCGTGGGAGTCTTGTGATGCACATGGACCGACAATCTGTTGTCGCTGTGCCGTCGCGTCGACAGCTGTTGCAGGCTGCGGGGACGGGTTTGGGATTACTGGCATTACCGGGTTTGCTGCAGGCGGACGGTGTTGTCGGGGGTGACAACCCGCTGGCAGTGAAGTCCCCCCGGCAGTCGGCTCGGGCGAAGCACGTTGTGCACATCTATCTGAACGGTGGTCCGTCGCAGGTGGACACGTGGGATTACAAGCCTGAGCTGACGAAGTGGGGTGGCAGGCGTTTGCCGGTGGGCAATCTGACGACGGAGCGTGAAACCGGCGTGGCGCTGGCATCGCCGTTTCGCTTTGAGCAGTACGGGGACAGTGGTCTGTGGTGCAGCGATGTGTTTCAGAAGACTGCGCGGTGGCATGCGGATCGAATTTGCGTAATTCGCTCGATGTTCGCGAATACTCCGAATCACGAACAGAGCATGCGGCTGATGAACACGGGCAGCGAGCGATTGTCGCGTCCCAGCTACGGTTCGTGGCTGACTTATGGCCTGGGGTGTGAGAATCAGAATTTGCCGGGCTTTGTGACGCTGTGTCCGGGACTGCCGGTGGCTGATTCGTCGAACTGGCGCAGTGCCTTTCTGCCGGGCATTTATCAGGGCACCTGGCTGGATACTCGCAAAACCAGCCCGGTTGAGCTGATCGCGAATATTCGCAACCCTCAGACTCCGGCGACAGAGCAGCGTCGTCAGCTGGACCTGTTAAGCCGTCTGAATCGCAGGCATCAGCAGTCGCGTCAGGAGGATGCGACCCTCGAAGCGCGGATTCAGTCTTTTGAGCTGGCTTATCGGATGCAGATGCAGGCTACTGATGCGCTGGATATTTCGTCGGAGTCCAAAGTGATACATGATCTGTATCAGACGAATACGGTGCATGGCCGTCAGCTGCTGACAGCGCGGCGGCTGATTGAGCGTGGTGTGCGGGTGGTGCAGTGTTATCACGGGGATGTGCAGCCCTGGGATTCGCATGGGAACATAGCGGGCGAGCATGCTCGTCTGGGTCAGGAGGCTGATGGTCCGATAGCGGCCTTCCTGACGGATCTGGCACAGCGTGGTCTGCTGGACGAGACACTGGTGCTGTGTGGCGGTGAATTTGGGCGTACGCCTGCGGTGGAGATGCCGATTGGCGGTGGTGCTCCGACGGGTCGCGACCACAACCATCATGGATTCAGTGTGTGGATGGCGGGGGGTGGAGTGCGGGGTGGTATGGCGTATGGCAACACCGACGAATTCGGCTATCGGGCTGTTGAGAATCGGGTGCATGTGCATGATCTGCATGCGACGATGCTGCATCTGATGGGTTTTGATCATGAGCGGCTGACGTATCATCATTCCGGTCGGGATTTCCGGCTGACCGATGTGCATGGCAGGGTGGTGCATGAGATTCTGGCGTGAGTGTCTGTGTGTGGTGTTATGTGTGTCGTGCAGTGCATCCGGTGTGACAGCGGATGAGCTGGAGGCGAAGGTTGCGCGCTGGAAGAAGGACTACGAGGCGCGGGTGCTGCCAATCATTCGTGAGCGGTGTCAGCAGTGTCACAATACAGAGAAGTCTGAGGGTGAGCTGGATCTGTCGAAGTTTGCCACTGGTGATCAGGCCTATGAGGCGGCGGATGCGTGGGAGCGAGTGGCGCGGCGGATTCGGCTGAACGAAATGCCGCCGCAGGGCAGTCCGGGTCTGAACGATCGGCAGAAGGGTACCTTTCAGAAGTGGGTGGATACTCGCCCCAACCAGGATCTCTGCAGTCAACTGGCCTCCGAGGAGACTCAGAGCTGGTACCGCGGCTATGTGATGAGTCGTCGGCTGACGCAGCTGGAGTATCGGAATGCGGTGCGGGATCTGCTGGGGCAGTCGCTGCCGGTCGGTGAAGAGCCTCCTGTCGATGGTGCGGGTGGTGAGGGGTTTGATACGGTTGGAGATTCGCTGTTTACGTCGACGCTGCATACGGAAGCGTATCTGCTGCTGGCTGATCAGCTGGTGGATCGTGCGTTGCCGGCGGGACGCATGGAGCAGTGGCTTTCAGGTGCGGGCGAGCAGTCCGGCGGTGTGCTGAGGGGTTTGCTGAGTGAGTCACAGTGGCGACTGCTGGATACTGCTGCGTCGGCTGATGCCGCGGGAGTACAGTCGGCGGTGCAGCAACTGTTAGCGGGCTTTGCGCGGCGAGCGTGGCGACGTCCGCCGACGGAGGAGGAGGTGACGCGTCTGCAGCAGTTGTTTGCGGTATCACTGCCGCGGCTGAGCAGTGTACTGGAGTCCGTTCGTCAGCCGCTGAAGGCGGTGCTGGTATCGCCGCATTTTCTGTTTGTGGTGGAGACAGAGCCTGATGAAACGGGAGTGTTGCCACTGACCGGGCATCAGCTGGCAACGCGGCTGGCGCTGTTTCTGTGGTCATCGG
>SXXK01000458.1 GCA_005791255.1 Planctomyces sp. | reverse complement strand
TGAGGTTGAACACATCATCAACTTCGGACGACATTTCCCTGGCACCAAAACGGTACGGCTGGAAAACAATTATCGCTGCACCGCCGATATTCTCGGTTGTGCCAACCGGCTCGTCCGACACAATCGCCAGCGACATGACAAAACACTGATTGCACACAAACAGTCAGCCTCCGGCGTTCGGATGCAGGTCTTCGACGATGAAACTGCAGAAGCCGAAAATGTCGTTCAGGAGATTTCCTATCTGGTACAGGAACTGGGAATCCGCCCCAAACAAATCGCGATCCTGTTTCGCACAAACGAACAGCCACGAGTCTTTGAGCAGGAGCTGCGTCGCAGGAAAGTTCCGTACCTGCTGGTAGGAGGCCAATCCTTCTTCGATCGTCGCGAAATCCGCGATCTGATGGCGTACCTGAAAGCCATCGACAATCCGCGAGATGAAGTCAGCCTGCTGCGAATCATTAACACCCCCGCTCGTGGCATCGGTGAATCCTCCACCGAAAAAATCATTCAGACCGCAGTCAAAAACGGCAGCACCTTCTGGGAAGTCTCAGAACAGCTGTCAGGAACCGGAACCGTCAGCGCAAAGGCCGGTGCCGCACTGCGTGATTTCCGCGGTCTGCTCAGCCGCTACAGCGCCGCCATGCACGAACGTCCGGCTGAAATGGCCACGCTCGCACGCTCACTGCTGCAGGAAATCAATTACGAAAGTGAAATTGACAAACAATACAAGGAAGAGACACAGCGCGAAGTGCGCAGAAACATCCTCGAGGAATTCGTGAGTTCCATCGGGTTATATGTGGAGAAAAATCAGCGTCCCACACTCAGTGGATTCCTCGAAAGCATGGCGCTGCTGGATCGGGAAGAAGAATCAGATCGCGGTGAAGAAAAGCAGCAGGATGCCGTTCGACTGATGACGCTCCATTCAGCCAAGGGACTCGAATTCCCCCGCGTCTATCTTGTCGGGATGGAGGAAGGCTTCCTGCCACACAAACGCAGCATCGAGGAAGATACCGAAAAAGCCATCGCTGAAGAACGTCGCCTCGCCTACGTGGGGATCACACGAGCCATGGATCATCTCACCCTCACCCGCAGCAAAACCCGCATGAAATGGGGACGAAGACGCGATTCCATGCCCTCCCGCTTCCTGTTTGAAATGCAGGAGGATCCCGGCCAGCCACTGCGGGAAGAACATATCAGTAAAGAGAACTCCGAGGATCACACGGCAGTCCTGCCAACAGCCTTCCAACACACCACAACTCGCCAGCAACCCGCCAGTATCAGCCTGCCACCTGATGAATTTGAACAGCCCCCCTTCTGAACGTCAGGGCAATGCACAAAACAATCCCCAGAATGACTCCCAGGCTGACAGCCGGTGAAACCGGCATAAATCCCGAAAGCAGCATTTTGATGCCGGCAAAGCCCAGCAGAGCAGCCAGCCCGTAATGCAGATTGCGACAACGATCAAGCAGGCCCGCGATCGCAAAATACAGCGAACGCAGCCCCAGAATGGCAAAGGCATTCGAGGTAAAAACCACAAACGGTTCACGCGATACTGACAGCACCACCGGAATCGAATCAATCGCAAACACGAGGTCAGACCACTCCGCCATCAGCAGAGCCCACAGCAGAGGTGTCGCCAGCATCCGACCGGAACTCCGCACAAGAAACCGGTCTCCGACAAGCTCATTCGTCGAAGGTACCCAGACCTGCAAACGGCGAATCAGCCACGGAACCCGCAGCGTCTGAAGACCACCACCCGACCTCACCATCCCCACGGCTGCAATAATCAACTGCACGCCAAACAGATACACCAGCCAGTGCACCTTCTCCAGTAATTCCAGGCCCGCCATGATCATCAGAAAACGCATCAGGAGTGCACCAAACACACCCCAGAACAGCACCCGATGCTGCAGTTCACGAGGCACCAGCATGGACTGAAAAATCAACGTAAACACAAACACATTGTCTATGCTCAAAGATTTTTCAATCAGCCACGCTGCCAGAAACTCCGTCGCCGTACGACTGCCGGCCCACAGAAACAAACCTCCTGTGAATACCAGTGCCAGCGCTGCCCAGACAACGCTCCAGAGCACAGCTTCCCGAAATCCCGGCACTCGTGGCCTGCGATGCCAGATCCCCAGATCTGCAGACAGCATGATCAGCAGAAAGATGCCAAATCCCGCCCACGCCCAGCCCGTGATCATGACGCACTGTCCTTTGGGTTTCTTAAAAAATCCGGCCCGGAAGATCTCTCACCCCAGCGACCGAAAACTCAGGCGTCAGCGTCCTCGCAAGGAAGTCGCCGCAGCACTGCCGTCTCGTCGACCCGCTCGCCGACGAACCAGCCGACGAGCCAGATTGCGGCTGCCACGGGCTGCACACTCCGCGGCCACAGCCTCCAGAGTCTCACCTTCCGATGTCACCAGCAGATCATTGCAGCCGGCAACCGAAACATTCAGGCGACACTGCAGCCCCGGACCTCCACGAGGCCCGTTCACGTCCGAAAACGACACCATGATCTGCCGAATTCGTTCGTCAAAACGATTGAATGCAAACAACAGTCGTCGCTCGACGAATTCCCGCTGAGCAGACTTCAGGCTGACGCCATCCTCCACAATCTGTATCCGCATCTCAGAAACCTTTCGCAAACCAGTTATATTCACAAGGGTAAAACACTACGTGTGCCAACCAGACTTCAGTCCACATCGTCCGCTCGCAGTGGCGCTGAACGATAGTGGTCAGAAGACAAACTGCCTCCGGAGCCACGTTCACGTAAGGTGAGCATCAACAGTTCCTTTCTCTGAGCGCCGCGAGTCGAGGTGGCAGCTTCCAGCGCCCGACGACGGTACGACAGTCGCTGCAGCAATGGCTCCGCCGCCACACTCAGCTCATCCGAAAATGGAACCCCTCGGAGGTACGGGCTTGCCGCCTGTCAGCATGCGATCCTGCATCTCTGATCTCCCCAAACAAAAGGTCACTGTGTTTCAACAAAACCACCATCGACTTCAGAATACGGAGGCAATAAGATTTGACTAATTCAAAGTTTTGAATTCATTGTTCGATAAAATCAAATCGAGACACCACCCATGACATGGCTGAATTACCATCATCTGCATTACTTCTGGGTCGTGGCCCGCGAGGGCACAATTCAAAATGCCTCTCAATTGCTGCACGTGGGTCAGCCTGCCATCAGCACCCAGCTGCATCAACTGGAGCAGTCGCTGGGGCAGAAACTGTTTCGCCGCGTTGGCCGACGACTGGAACTCACAGATGCAGGACGCACGGTTTTCCGATATGCCGAGCAGATTTTTTCACTCGGTCGCGAAATGACCGATCTGCTCAAAACCGGAGAACCAGCCGCGGGCTTCAAGTTTGTGGTCGGAGTGGCTGATGCAATGCCCAAGCTGATGGTCCGCAGGCTGCTGGAACCTGCCCTGCAGCTGTCGGCAGACCTGCGGCTGGTATGTGTGGAACACGACCTGGGAACACTGCTGTCAGAACTGGGCCGGCAATCACTTGACCTTGTGCTGTCCGATGCTCCACTGACGCCCGCGGGGGGCGTGAAGGCCTTCAATCACCTGCTCGGGCAATCTGGAGTCGGGCTGTTTGGAACACCCCACCTGGTCGCTAAAGTCCGCACGGATTTTCCCGCCTCGCTCAACCGCATTCCGCTGCTGCTGCCCGGTCGAAATACCGCTTTGCGACGATCCCTTGAGTCATGGCTGGAGTCTCATGATATCTCACCTGTGATCCGAGGTGAGTTTGACGACAAGGCGCTGCTGAAGGCATTCGGGCAGACCGGTGAGGGACTGTTCCCCGGAACATTGGCCATCGCCGATGAAATCTGCCGACAATATGAAGTGCAGCTGGCAGGTGAACTTGAGGGTGTCGTCGAGCATTTCTATGCCATTTCCGTGGAACGCCGTATTCGGCATCCTGCCGTGCTGGCAATCTCCAGTTCGGCAAAATCGACCATCTTTGCCTGATTCGGTCGGGATCTGGCGGTTTTCCACCTGCAGTATTGCCAGCGACAGTATTTGCCGTGACAATATGACGGGCGGGGCTTGCGCCTGGCTGCCCCCGCAGCGTGCAAATCAGTAAAGGCAGACTCATGGCCCGTGAACAACATCAGTGTGTCCGCCCACTCAGCTTTTCTCGCCGATCTCTGCTCAGTCGGGCTGCCTGTGGCTTTGGTTCTGTGGCAGCGACTCACCTGCTGTCCGCAGCTTCACCCGCAGCGGTTCAGGACAGCAGTCGTCAGGTCAGTGAACGCACACATTTTCCAGCACGCGCGGTCAGCGTCATCTTCCTGTACATGGACGGTGGTGTCTCGCAGGTCGACTCGTTCGACCCGAAGCCGGAACTTGACCGCCGCAACGGCCAGCCATTCCCAACCAGAATCGAACCCACACAGTTCAACAACATCGGCAACACGCTCGCCAGCCCCTGGAAGTTCAAGAACTACGGTCAAAGTGGAATACCGGTCAGCGACCTGTTTCCGGAAATCGCCCGTCATGTCGACGACATGGCTGTTGTTCGATCCATGACCTCAGAGTTCCCCGAACACACCAATGCCAACTATTTCCTGCACACCGGCTCAGGGTTGCAGGGAAGACCATCCATGGGTGCCTGGTTTGGCTACGGGCTGGGTTCGGAATGCCAGGATCTGCCTCACTTCGTCATTCTGAACGGCGGACTGATTCCCCCCGGCGGACTTGATAACTTCGGCAGTGGCTTCCTGCCCGCCAGTTTTCAGGGGTCAGTCTTCGGGCTCGGGGATCCTCCCGTTTCCGACATCCGGCCTCAGGAGACCGCCGCGGGTCTGCAGCGCCGCAAACTCGACCTGATCCGCTCGCTCGATCAGGCTTCCATTGCACGATATGGACATGACGATCAGGTGGAATCCGCCATCCGTAACTACGAACTGGCAGCCCGTATGCAGCTCGCCGTTCCCGATCTGATGGATCTCAGCGATGAAACCAGGGAAACTCAGGAACTCTACGGCCTGTCCGACCAGTTCCCCAATACTCGCACCTTTGCCAAAGAATGTCTGCTCGCCCGGCGACTCGTCGAACGCGGAGTTCGGTTTATTGAACTCACGTGCCCGGCAGGCAACGGCGACCGCTGGGATCAGCACAGCAATCTGGTTGATGGACATACAAAGAACGCGCGTTCCGTCGACAAACCCATCTCTGCCCTGCTCACGGATCTTAAGCAGCGCGGCCTGCTGAACCAGACGCTGGTGGTCTGGTCCGGCGAGTTCGGCAGGACCCCCTTCGCGCAGGGAAGCGACGGTCGTGATCACAATCCGTTTGGTTTTTCGCTGTGGATGGCCGGAGCGGGAATCCGAGGCGGCACGATTTACGGTGCAACTGATGAATTCGGCTACAAGGCCGTCCAGGACCGCGCAGAAATCCACGACCTGCACGCCACAATGCTGCACCTGATGGGAGTCGACCACGAACGACTGACCTATCGGTTCGGCGGACGGGATATGCGTCTGACTGACGTCCACGGCAACATTCTCAGGGAAATTCTCAGCTGAGGATTCCACCGATGGCTGAATCTGAATCCGGCAGGCTGGGCAGTCAGGGCGAAAAAGCTGCTGTACAGTTCCTCCGCTCAAAAGGCCTGAAAATCCTCGCCACAAGGCATCGAAACAACTTCGGCGAGATCGACGTGATCGCCGAAGACGGTGACACCACGGTATTTGTGGAAGTCAAAACACGGTCCTCCGAACACGCCGGTCAGCCCTTCGAAGCCGTCGATCGGAAACGCCAGAATCGTATGTCACGAGCCGCACTGGTATGGCTCAAACAAAACAACCGCCTTGAAAGACGGTGTCGCCTCGACGTCATCTCCATACTCTGGCCAAAAGATCAGCAACTGCCGCAAATCAACCATTATCAGTCCGCCTTCGAGCCGGGTGGCCATGGTCAGATGTATTGAAAACGGATACGGCAGGTGTCCACAGTATCCATCGACTCCACACTTTGAGACACTCACGCACACTTCAGCAGACTCCCAACACTGGCAAACCACTCCCGCATCCGCGCTGAAAAAAACTGGTATTCGACTTCCAGCCGATTCAGACCTATAAATTCAGTGAACAACAGCACTGCCGCACGGTATCTTTCAATATCCATGCAGGACCGGTCCTGCAACAACGTGCCCGCACTGCTGAGGTGACCCACCAGGTCAACCGGGAAGAGAAAGCCATGAAGAAGATTCTGCTGTCGGCAATTTTGTCCGCCATCCCATTTGCGTCAGTCACTGCTGACGACTGGGGAACAGTCACCGGTCAGGTGATTGTCACTGGTAATGTTCCGGCCGCGGAACTGCTGCACAAACAGGGTGCAGACATTAAGGATAAGGAAGTCTGCGCCGTCGCCGACACCTACAAGGATGATATCGTCATCAACGCATCCAATAAGGGACTGGCCAACGTCTTCGTATATCTGTCAAAAGCTCCGAAAACGATTCACCCCGACCTGAAGACCGCTGACCCGGCAACCGTGGTGTTTGACCAGAAAAACTGCGTCTTCATCCCGCACGCCCTGATCGCTCGGACCGGACAAACCGTGGAAGTCATCTCCGGTGATGCTGTCGCCCACAACACTCATACCTACCCCCTGAAAAACGCAGGCACCAACGTGCTGATCGCCCCGGCAACGGCCAAAGGCAGCGGTCAAAAAATCGCCATCAAGGCTGCCGAAATCCTGCCGTTCAAGGTGGCCTGTGACTTTCATCCCTGGATGACCGCTTACTGGCTGGCCGTTGACCATCCGTATGCCGCAATCACTGACGCAGATGGAAAGTTCACTGTTCCCAATCTGCCCGCAGGTGATCACGAGTTCAGAATCTGGCATGAAAAGGTTGGCTACATCAACCGTAAATACACCGTCAAGGTGAAGGCTGGAGACAATCCGCAGAAGCCCGTTGAAGTCAGTGGCGACGCCCTGAAAAAGGGTTCCCTGAAGTAAACTGGCCACGACACCTCTGGTCAGCCTGTTGGAAAAGCCCGCGAACCGCGCGGGCTTTTCTCGTTCACCGGCAATCAAGCAGTCTATGCAACTGCGTAACCACCTCCGAAACTGTCACCCCGGATACCAGCAGATCCTTCTGACGACTGCTCTGACCGCGAAGCAGCGTGATTGCCGATACCGGTCGCTTCAGACTGTCGGCCAGCAGACGCAGCACAGCATCCGTGGCTCGCCCTTTCTCCGGCGGTTCCGCCACCGCTGCACGAATGCGTTCACCATGCAGACCACACAACGCTGTCCGGCGTGCCCCCGGCTGCACATGCAGCCGGACAACCGCCCCGTCGGCATGCGCTGACACAGCAGCGGACACATCCTGTTCTGAAAAACTCATCGACGTGCCTGCGTTCAGGACGCCTTCCGCAGCCGCCCCACCAGCCTCTCGAAGTCATCATTTCCACGGAAGTGAATCACTATCTGGCCAGCATCATTTTTTCGCAACCGTATCTCAATCTTCGCCCCCAGCACGTCTCGCAATGCCGCCTGCAGTGACAGCACATGATTGGACAGTTCCGGTGGTTCAGCCGTTCCCGGCTCCCCGGCATCGACGGCCTCCGAGGGCGACTCCGGCTGACTGAGCAATTCCCTGACAATCTCCTCAACTTTGCGCACCGAAAGCTGATCTTTTTCAATCTGCTCAGCCAGCAGTACCTGCTGAGCTGCGGACAGGGGCAGCATGGCACGAGCGTGACCAGCGCTCAGCCGGTCCGATCTCACCAACTGCTGCACCGGCTCCGGCAACTCCAGAAGCCTCATGATATTGCTGACGTTCGCCCGACTCATGCTCAGTTGACGAGCCAGATCCTCAATCGTGCCGCCGAATCGATCCAGATATTCCCGAAATGCCAGAGCCTTCTCGAGAACATTCAGGTCCTCACGCTTCAGATTCTCCTCCAGCGCCGCCTCAGATGCCTGCCGGTCCGAGAACTGAATCACACGACATGGAACTCGCTCCAGACCAATTTGCTGAGCAGCTCGCCAGCGTCGCTCACCGGCAATCAACTGGTATCCCGGCTCACCATCCTCTCGCTTCCGGACAAGCATTGGCTGCAGCATGCCGTGACGACGAATGCTGTCAGCCAGCTCATCGATGGCTGCCTGATCAAAATCCCTGCGCGGCTGCGAAGGACTGCGCTCCATCATTTCCAGAGCGATATCGTCAGTGCCTGGCGCCGGAGCCGCTGAGGGTTGATGCATCGGAATGATGCCACTCCCCTCCTGACCTTCCGCATCTCCACCGCCCCCCAGCAGGGCACTCAGACCCCTTCCCAGACGTCGACGAACAACAGAAGAACCACCAGTGCTCTCAAACGCTTGCGCTTCCATGACTCACTTCCCTGACTCAGCAGCCTGCCGATTCAAAACAAAGTCCGGCAACCCGAAGATGCCCGCCACAGTTTAACGATCCCCGCCAGCCGATGGTCTTGATCCTCCCGCCGGAATCGATACAGTCGCATTCAGAATCAGCCCCAAACATGACCTAACCGGCAAAAACAGCCGCACGTGGTGGTCAGCCGGCCCAACAATCGGCCGATTCTGCCGATCGCAATCTCTCCCAAACCAAAATGAAGCCGTACCCCATCCGGAAGCTTTCCCCATGAGTAAACTCCCCACCTGCATCGTCCTGATGCTTCTGCTGCCGGTTGCCACTGCCACTGAATCAGTCAGCGCCGACGACTGGCGAACAATTCGCCCCGACGTCATCTACAGCCACAAAGCCGGGCTGGCCATGACATACGATGTCGTCCGCCCCACGCGCAACCCCAATGGTGCTGCCGTACTGTTCATGGTCAGCGGAGGCTGGGTCTCAATTTGGGCGCCACCCGAAACCATCGTCCGCCCCGAACAGCGCAATCTGAACCTCTTCGAAAAAATCGTCGACCGAGGCTATACGCTCTTCCTCGTACGGCATGGCAGCAGCCCGTGGTTCAAAGTTCCCGAGGCTGTAGCCGACGTGCGGCTGGCCATTCGCCACATCCGCAGACATGCAGCCGAATACAAGATTGATCCCGAACGTATTGGTGTCTGCGGCGGCAGCGCCGGCGGACACCTGGCACTGGCCCTCGGAACCATGGGCGATGATGGCGACCCGGATGCCGCAGTGGATCTGGAAAAGACATCGAGCCACGTCCAGGCAGTCGTGGCCTGGTTTCCACCGACGGACCTGCGTGTCTATGTCAATCACGAAACGCTCAGCAAGTCGTTCCCGGCACTTGTATTCCCCGACGATCAGGCACCGGATGTCTCGCCTCTGCTTTCAGTCTCCCGTCGCACCCCACCCACACTGCTTGTTCACGGAGACAAAGACGAACTCGTGCCACTGTTCCACAGTGAAAAATTTCATGAGGCCATGCAGAAGGTTTCGGCAAAGTGCGAGTTGATGATCATGAAAGGGGCCGCACACGGATTTTCCGGTGAACAGGGGCAACAGGCAGAGAATGCACTGGTCGACTGGTTTGATACACACCTTCCCGCAAAGACGCCCGAGCAATCATCACCCTGAAACTACGACGCCATGCTGGAAACCTGTCGCTCCAGATAATCAATCAACTCCGACATGGATCTGCACGATGTCAGCGTCGGCAGCCCCGGCGCCTCACCGGAAATAACGATCGCAGACACTCGCTTTTCTGCAGCCACCACCGTGCTGTGATCCCTGCCCCCAAACCAGGCACCAATCTCGCGATAAGCACACTTGGTCATTTTTCGAGACAGAAACATGGCAATGGCTCGCGGAACTGCGAGAGCCTTGCGTCGGGACGCGGAACGCAGATCAGTCGCAGACACGCCGAAGACCTCACACACAGCCTTTTCAACATCGCCGATGCGAATCAGCCTGCGACATTCGTCCTGCAAACCACCCAACAGCTCACGAACAACACTCTCTGTGATCTTCCGCCCCGTCAACTGAGAAAACGTATGCAGCTGATTCACAACACCCTGCAGCTCGCGAGCACCACGGCCACCGCGACGAACCAGCAGTTCCACTACTCCTGCGGAAAACACAGTCTGACAGCCGACCGACAAAGAATGCACCAGCCGCCGCCGAGTCTCCTCGTCCGGATCCTCCATGCGACACACAAGACCACTGAGAAATCGTGTGGTGAGCTCCTCACGATGCTTCGTCAGCATCTTCGGATGACGATCTGAGGAAATCACCACCTGACCGCCATGCTCTATCACCTGCACCACCGTGTGCAAAAACTCCTCCTGCGTGGCCCGCTTGTTGTCAAGAAACTCAATGTTGTCAACAATCAGCACATCAACGTTGCGAAACTTCTGGCGGAACGAAGCAACAGTTCGACCAGCAAGCGCAGCCGTAAAGTAATTGGTAAACGCCTCGCTGGTCAGATACATCGTCCTCAGCTTCGGATGATCAGCACGCATCTGCGAATAGATGGCCTCCAGCAGATGCGTCTTCCCGGTCCCCGTGGAACCATAAATGAACAGCGGATTGAATTTCTGTCCGGGATTCCCGCAAATCTGTCGCGCCGCCAGCACGGCCAGACTGTTGCACTCGCCCGCCACGAAGGATGAGAAGTCCCGGAAACGACGCCGACCAGCAACATCTGATGTCGCCGAATCCACCTTCTGAGGTACCTGCCTGCGTGCCGTCGCTCCAACTTCCGCAACTGCCAGCAGTGCCGGCTGATCAGCAATCGTACGCTCAGGCACAGCACGAGCGGAATTCCCAGCTCCGCTGCCTTCCACCGCGACTGCGACAGACTCTGTCACTGTCGCCGACTCCACAACCCCGGATAATCCGGCATCAACCTCAAAGTGACATACACCAGAGGGACCAAGCAGGCGCTGAGCAGCCACTGACAACTCAGTCCTGAATCGCTTGAGCATCCAGTTCAGAATGAACGGATTTGGCACTCGGATCAACAACCGGTCACCGGAAACCTGCAGACGGCAGCTGCGACCGAACCAGTGCTGATAATTCTGCTCGCCGACCGCTGCCCGCACAGCGTTCTCCAGACGTGATGGCTCCAGCGGCGCAGCAGAACACTGAGAAGCACTCGGCCGAGCCGAAGCGTTACGCTTCCGCTCCGCACCAGTCTCAGAGGTGCCGGACGCAATGCGACCGGGTGCAGCATTTGAATCGACCTGCAGGGCAGACCGAGATTTTCGACGAGAACGAACAGTGTCGTCGTGACGAACGGGCAGCGTCATGCGCCCCCTCCATTAATACAGCGCGCACTCTATGCACACTGCATCATCAGCAGATTCCACGCAGACAGGAATCCGCAAACAAGTGCAGTTGCAATGACGAGGGGATCGTCTTCGAGTACAGACTGGGGAACTGACAGGATGTTCGCCGGACACAGCCGCAGATGCCACGCCCGACGCGCTCACTCAACGCCACCGATGTTACCCTGTGACAACAGAGTGTCAAATGACTGTCAGTGATTTCTGAGGCCTGCCCTGGCGAGCTTTTCGCAAAGCTTTGCCTGCATAAGAGATGAGTATGTTTTGAGTTGTTTTTGAAGGTTTCTGCGAAAGTTTGACACCCAGCGGTTGACAGACCTTCGTCAGCCCGGAGCATCAGAGAGAAACGCTGTCTGATGCACGAACAACCTCCACAAATGTGTCGTAAAACCCACTGCCACCACCCCAGTCCGTCGGCTCCTCCGGCGTCAGACTGTTGACATGCCGCGACATGCCGCCGGCGTCCTGCAACCCTCCGAAAGGCATCCAGACAACTCCACTCTGCACCCGCTCAGAAATACAACAGATCGCATGGACCTCACCCTGAGAACTCCGCACCAGCACAGTTTCACCATCCCGCAAACCCCGTGACTCCGCATCCAGCTTGTGCATTTCAATCTGCAGAATACCCTCGCGCCTGCGATGAGGTTCCTGATGCGAATAGCCGGTGTTCAGATAGTGCAGCGTCTTTCCGGAAATCAGCTGCAGCATTCCCGCCTCGCCCCTCCGAATCTCCCCAGCCCCGGGCAACGGATCCAAACCCTGCGCCTCCAGCCGCGCAGACCACAGCTCCGCACGACCACTCGCTGTCGGAAAACCGCCCTCCGCAAAGGGTCGCCAATCCTCCGCATGGTTCAGGTGCAACCAGCCACATTCAGACAAACGTTCAAAGGTGATGCCCTGCATCATGGGATGTTCAGTCTGCAGTGCCGTCCGCAGCAACTGCTCGTCCGAATCGTATAAACACGCTTCGTCCCGCCCGAGAGCTCGTGCCAGCCTGCGAAAAAACTCCGTATTCGCCACACTCTCTCCCAGTGGCTCGATGGCCGGCTGATTCAGTGACACATAGTGATGCCCCCAGGCTGGCACCAGATCCAGATGCTCCAGTTGACTCGTCGCAGGCAAAACCAAATCCGCATACTTCGCCGTATCCGTCAGAAACAGATCGTGTACCACAGTAAACAGATCGTCCCGCTGCAGTCCTGCTCTTACCAGCTGCTGGTTCGGCAGACTGACCGCCGGATTACTGTTGTAAATCAGCAGCGAACGAATCCTCGGTGCCAGCGAATCACTGCACAGATCTCGACCCAGATCACGCATATTCAGAACTCTGACAGACCGCTGATTCAGCGACGGCAACAACAGACCATCCATGTTCAGCATGGAATACTGAAAAGCACCCGTTGAACGAGCCAGCCCGCCGCCACGATGACGCCACGCACCGGTCAACACCGGCAGACAGGACAACACCCGAAACATCATCGCACCGTTCCGATGATGCTCCAGTCCGATCAGCGGACGCAGCAATGACGGCCCGGCAGCAGAATACTCCAGCGCAAAACGCTCAATATCCGCAGCACTCACCCCGGTAACAGCAGCCGCAGCTTCCGGAGAAAACTCGGCCACTCGCTGCACAAGCTGCTCATACCCTGTCGCATGCCGCGAGACATAATGCTGATCAACACGACCGTCGCGAATAATCACATGCATCATCGCCAGTGCCAGCACAGTATCCGAACCCGGTCGCACCGGAATGTGCCAGTCAGCCGCTGCCGCCGTCCGCGTCCGAATCGGATCCACCACCACAATCCGAGCACCACGCCGCCGAGCTTCCTCAAGCACTGGCCACAGATGCAGATTCGTGACAATCGTGTTTGTGCCCCACAGCACTATGTAACGACTGTGAACCAAATCTTCAGGATTGACTCCAACGCCACTACCCTGCGTCGCGCAAAGCCCCTCATGCGCAACAGCGCCACAGATGTTGCGATCCAGACGACTGACACCCAGCACCGCATACAGTCGCTGATCCAGAGATGAGTGCTGGATCAGACCCTGATTGCCTGCAGAGCTGAAGGGCAGAATTGACTCCGCACCGAATTCCAGAATGTCCCGATTCCAGCGGTCGGCAATCTGCTCCAGCGCCGCCTCCCAGCTGATCCGCTCAAAACAACCGGAACCTTTCGGTCCAGTACGACGCAGCGGATGCAGCAGTCGGTCCGGATGATACACGCGATCCAGATAGTGATTGACTTTTGCACACAGTACACCACGAGTAAACGGGTGCTCAGGATCGCCGTACAGGCGGACTGCCCGGCCGTCACGGGTTTCTGCAATCCACGCACACGTGTCCGGACAATCGTGCCCGCAGGCACCACGCACTATCTTCAGCAACCCCGACGCCGACATCAGCAACCCCTCAGACTGCCCATAACTGCCAGACGATTGTCAGCAAACCCACCGCGCTGCAGTACCACGCAAACCAGTGCAGTCGGTCTGCTGCCAGCAGCCGAATCAATGACCGCAGACTGAACACTCCCACCACATAACTCACCACCATTCCCGCCAGCATGGGCAGAACTTCCGGAGCCGCACTGTCGCCCTCACGCAACAGCTTCAGAAGCTCCAGCAAAGATGCCCCGCCAATCGCAGGCACAGCCAGAAAAAACGAGTACTTCGCGGCGTCATGTGGACGCAAACCACACATCAGGCCGGCCCCCACAGTACTGCCCGCCCGGGAAATACCCGGCAGAATAGCCACAGCCTGAAACACGCCAATCGTCAGCGCGGCCGCCGGAGACAACTCCGTCAAACCACGCCCCACACCCCGCAGTCGCCGGGCTGTCAACAGAATAATCGCCGTCCCCAGCAGACAGATCCCCGCTGCCAGCGCATTCTGAAACAACGCTTCCAACTGGTCCTTGAACAACAGTCCAACAATCCCGGCAGGGACTGACGACAGCACAATCAGCAGCAGCAGCCGTACCTGCTTCAGCAATCCCAGCAGATCGCGGAAATACACCGTGGCAATCGACAACAAGGTCCCGAAATGCAGAGCCACATTCATGGTCATTCCCTGCAACCACTCCGGCAAACCCCGGCCGGACAGACTGGTCAGCAGCTCACCAACAATGACCAGATGCCCCGAGGAACTGATCGGCAGGAATTCCGCCACACCCTGCACCGCCCCCAGTATGACCGCATAGATCAGATTCATTGATCACCCTGTCCAGTCTCGACCTGCAGACAGACAACTTTCGGCACTGGCGCCCGAAAATTGCACCAGCCTGCCCTCAGCCTTCCCGCAAACCCTGGAAAACAGGCATCCACTTGTCCGCCTGCCGCCAAATCGGCCATCGACATGCTGCAGGGCTCGCACGATTTGCCCAAAATCAGTGATTCCACACCGATCGCAGCTGCCACGATTGCGGCAATCGAATCACTCGTCGCATCCCACGAGGCCGGGATCTGAGCTGCTGCAGCACAACCACTCCCCAGCAGCCACCCGGCCGGATCAAGAACCAGAGGTACCCCCTCCGGCCACCTCCACGGGGTCAACTCCAGACCGTCAGCAGCAGATAACCCCACCAAAGTTCTTCGCAGCAACCCAGCATTAAAACTCATCGCCTCAATCGCCATCCAGTGTGACTGCTCGGCTTTCAGCAACCCACAGACATCCAGTTGTCGCACAGTGTCCGCTGCCACACCCCCACCGGGAACAATCAGAATTCGACGGCCCTGACCAAACTGCAGTAGCAGATCACCAAGATTCCAGAGATCCAGCAGACTGCCTCCCAGTTTCAGTACCAACGGCTTACTGCTGTCAAAGTCGTCAATTCTCACAACCCCAACCCACCTCAATGCTGCTGCCGTCCTTCAACGCAACTCCACAGTCCACCTGTTATACTGCAGTCCGCTTTCAACCGACAGTTTCAAATCCCGGGAATCCGCAACAGGACATCCATTCGTGGAACATCTCAGCGTCAACCAGCGAGCGTGGAACAGCCTCGCTGATTCCGGCAGCCTGTTTGCCCGCACAGCCACCGACGAAGAATGTCGGACTCCACTCAAATCACTCGATGGACGCGGCTGGCTGCCGGACAGTGTGGCCGGCCTGCGAGTCCTGTGTCTGGCGGCAGGCGGAGGCTGGCAGTCCATTCTGTATGCCGCTGCCGGCGCAATCGTCACCGTTGTCGACCTCAGTGACTCCATGCTGGAACTGGATCTGCGTGAAAGCCGACGACGCGGCTACCACGTCCAGACCATCCGGACCTCCATGGAGGATCTGTCCATGCTGGGCGATGAGTCCTTCGATATTGTGCATCAGCCCGTCAGCACCTGCTACATCCCGGACGTCCAGCCAGTCTATCGGGAAATCGCCCGAATTCTTCGCGACCAGGGCCTTTACATCTCACAACACAAGCAACCCGTCAGCCTGCAGGTCAGCCATCGCAACGAACGGCAGCAGTTTGTGATCGGGCTTGAATACTACCACCAGGGACCACTGCCCGCTATGACCGACAAATCCTACCGCGAAGAAGGGACGACCGAATACCTGCACCGACTCGAAGACCTGGTCGGGGGCCTGTGCACCTGTGGGTTTGTCATCGAGGATCTGCGGGAACCTCGACGAGCCGATTACACGGTTGACGTTGCCCACTTCGGATATCGCGGACGCTTCATCCCGCCATATCTTCGCATCAAAGCCCGCCGCCAGACTCGCTCAACTGAAGAACACTCCGCAGCAGTCACCCCAGCCGGTCTCTGGCTGCCACGCTGAGTTCCAGCAGCGTCAGAAGCCACCCTGCGCCCCACTCTGACCGGCATTGCGAATGTTGCGAAACGTCGCATAGTCCTGTTCAGCTTCCATCGAATTCAGCCCGTTTCCGTACGGCTGAGATACGAAAGTACGACGCTCCGCATCAGAATTTCCAAGATCCGTCAGCACCCGCACTACGACTTCCCGTCGAATCTGGTCAAGCTCCGGATCCGCATTGTTGATGCCACGCTGCACCAGTACCGGAAAGGGGGCAGATGGCATGCGCGCTGCAATCTCAGCGATATGATCTCGACCGTATGGAGTCAGCTCGGAGGAATTGTCCACAAACTCGTTGCGGTAAATCACAAAGTCCGCTGCCTCGCCATTCGTCTCCATCACATGCCAGTGAGAACGGAGAATCGACCCCAGCGGCATCACGTCCGGAATCGGATAACGACTGGGCGGATAATAATTACGGCTCCACGGCCACCAGCTGTTGCTCTGTCCCGATGATTGACAGGGGTCACAGGAACCCGTGTTGCACATCGGCTGACCATACATGTCGCACTCAGAACTGACGTAACAGTCCTTCGTCGATGTGCAACCCACAGCAAACATGCTGCTGAGTGCCAGCGCGGCGACCTCGCGAAGGGGAAGTTGTCGATTACCCATGGCCTGTCCTTCCAGACATTTTCAGCATCTGCAACGATTACCGACTGCTGCGGAACACAGACATCAACGATTGGCATTCCACCCGGCAGGTCGCACAGCAGCGCCTGGAGCCGGACGGGGCTCACGATTTCGCTGCAGACCACCCCGCCAGCCGGCAAATCCTGACGGTCTACCCGAAGGTGACACCGACCGATCACGACGCGTCTGAGTCGAGATCGAATCCGGTGTCGGCATTGGAGCATCCTGAGGAATGCTCTGCTGCGGCTCAGCACCCGACTCAGGTACCGTCAGGTCCTGCGGCAGATTTGTTCCCGGCACCGGAGGCTGTCCGTTAAACTGCTCAGGAACCATGCCACCACCCATCCCGTTCATACCAGGCTGGCCAGGCATGTTCATCGGCATCCCCGGATTGTTTCCGGGCACACCGTAGCCACCCATCTGTCCTGGCATACCCCCGGGCATCGTCCCCGGCATCATCATCGGCTGCATCGGCATCCCGGACATCCCCGGGTCCATCATGAATGGCTGAGCAGGCTGCCCCCACGCTCCGTAAGGAACTCCCATCTGCTGATTTCCGAAACCTCCTGAGTACCCGCCAGGATAGCCGCCGAAAGCAGCCGCCGGCTGAGGTCCACCCATCGGAGGTGCAGCTTCAAGACTGTAACCCTGAGGAATTCCGCGCATCTCGCCACCACCATAAGGTGCCAGCTGATACACATTATGATCCGGAGCACCTTCGGTCTGACCACGACTCCACAGGTCCTCATCCGTCGGTTGAGTCACGTTGAAGCCGGGCATCGGAGGAACATCGTCAGCATCATACGGACGAACAATCTCTGGAGACACCAGCACCAGCAGCTCAGTCTCGATCTGCGACGCCTTCTTCGACTGAAACACTCGGGGCCCCAGCCACGGAATGTCACCCAGCAGCGGAATGTGACTCACCTCCGTCAGTGTCTGGTTGGAAATCAGACCGCCGATGGCAAACGTCTGACCTTCGCGCAGTTCGACCGTTGTCTGCACACGCTTCACGTTTGTGCCGGGAATCCCGTTCACCGTGTTCTCTGCAGTCACCTGACTGAATTCAGGAACCACCTGCATCCGAATCAGGTCCCGATCAATCACCGTGGGAGTCACAACGAGGCTGGTACCGAATCCCCGGAAACTGGTGGCCTGACCACCACCCAGACCAATGATCGTGGGTACGGCAAACTCGCCACCTGCCAGAATACTCGCACCTGTCCCGCTCAATACCGTCAGTCGAGGCTCAGCCAGCAACTTGATGGTGCCATTCGATTTCAGCCATTTAATGAAAATGCTGATCTCGCCATTCTCAAAGATACCGCTCAGCGTCGTGCCGGAACCCGCACCCAGTGTGGACCCTATACTGTTTCGACCACTGCCAAACAACACACGCCAGTCGACACCGGCATTCTTCAGTTCAGATCGGTTGATCTCAGCCACCATCACCCGCAGCGAAATATTGTATTCCCCGGGCACCACAAGTTCGTTGATGACAATGTCCCGAAACCCGCGGTTCTGACCGTTGGCGCCGCCCCCGGCTCCTGCACCTGTCAAACCAACCCCGCCAAGCCCGGTCAGGCCCCCCACCATATCCTGGTCCATCTGGGCCGCACTGCGCAGAGACCGAATCACTTCAGTTCTCACCACCTGCAGAATGTTCTGAGCCTCCTCACTGTCGTAGGCAGTCCCGCGAACAATCACCTGGGCACCGATCGGGATCAAAGCAACCGAAGAGTTCGGATACAGAATCCGAATACGACGCTCGAGCTTGCCAAAGTCGATCGATCGCTGCTCTTCGAGACTGGCGTCGCGAATCACCGTAACTTCGTACAAAGTGGGAGTCGTTTCGTCCTCAAACCACAGCGTCAGATCAGTCCGGCCAAGCGAAAGGGCAAGAATGCTGATTTCGTTCTCTGAATATTGAACGTAATTGGCAACCTCGACATCACTCACGGCAATCCGACGCACACGCTTATTGGTGATAATCAGACGGCTGTGATGCCGCTCAATCTCCAAATGATATTCCGGCTTCAGCAGCTGATTAAAATTCGGACTCAGCGCAGCGTCCACCCTGCCCGACACCTCCGGCGTCTCAAGTCGCAATGCTCCGCCGGCAGGTGGCTGAAAACCATGTGCCGGCGCCGACTGCAACTGCAGTGCCAGCAGAAACGCCGCACACAGGACGGCACGCAGGCCATACCTGGGTCCTTCCGGGAATTTTCGCCCCGGAAAGTGCGGAGTGTACCAATTGACTGACATTCGCGATGCTCCTTCCATGTCGCACCCGGTTGCCATCGCTGGCAGTTCATCAGCTTTTCCACCGTATCGGCAGCTCTTTCGGTCACATCCATGAACCGTGGAGCCACCTGCAGTCAGATCGGGGAAAACAGCAGACAGGGCCTTGGAGGTATCGTCCCGACGGCGTCCGGACATGCAGGTATACCCGCTGACTTCGAATGCGAATTCCGACAGTCATGCCGGTCTGGCAAGATGCGCAAAAAAAAACGACGCCGCGAAACTCCTGCCCAGGAAACTTCGCTGCGCCGAAAATCTGACTGGAACGGCAATTCCTGCCGCTTCAGGAAACTTCACCAGACAATATTCACATGCGGAACTGCTGGTCCCGGATGGTTCCACGGATAGCGATAAGAATAATTCGGATACCGGTAGTGAATTCCGCCATCTGTCATCGATCCAGGCCATGCGGGAACTGCCGGCAACGATGAAACACCCGGCGGCAGCACAATGCCATCAGTGAACCAACCACCGCTTGTCCAGCCATGCACCGGATGGGCCAGCTGCAGTCCACCGGCACACGGACACCCCGGCATCAGTGCCGGTAAGGGTACCGCCACCGGAAATACGGCTGATGACGCAAATGGAACCATTGCCGCCGGCCGACGACAACCACAATCACCAGCCACCACACGCCGCGTCTCCACTGCACTGACCAGAGCCAGCATTGCTGTCAGACCAAAAACCAACAAATACCTCAAGCTCTTCATCCGCAACCTCCTTATCCGCCTTGGCAAGTCACTGTTCAGCGCGCAGCGCCACCTGTGCTTCTATACCACCGAATTCCGATGCCGCCGGAAAATTCGCCATGAATTTCATCAATCTGTGCGAAGTCAACAGGTTAAAGTTTGACGGTCAGACAGTTCTCGAAAGCTGTTCCCACAAATCCAGCTTCCGTCTCAGGGATTTTCTCAGGTTGCAGCAAACAGCGACTGCCGAATACCCGATCAACCGAGGGTGCCGCGGCAGATGCAACTGCTGATGCTGTGCCTCAATGAGTAGCTGCGGTGACTGGGAGGGATTCCATGGTCAGAAACTGCTGTCTGACAATCGTATTGCTGGTGCTGGCATCGCCTGATGCCTGTGCACAGATGATGTACGCAGATCCTGGCGGATGGTCCGGCGGTTCCGCCGCCGGTGTGCAACTTTACCCGTTTGACCAGCAGGACACATGGATCCACGGACACTTTCAGCGGTATCCGTCTTACGGCGGATACGCCAGTTTCCGACCATACAACTACAAGCATGTCGCTGCGCAGTCACAGATCGCCGCTGGTTGGGGGGCTCCGCTGGGGATGCCCTATTCACAGCAGTTTTGGAACCGCTATCGGGGTAACTACCTTGAAGGTCAGGCCCATATTCGATCGCAGAATGCACCTCTCACAATCCCACGCAGCAATGACGCCGCAGCCGCGCGGCCCGTTCAGCCGATCACCTGGAAGAGCTATCCGACCGCAGGACCTGCTCGCCCGGCCAACCCTGGCAGATTACAGCCTGCACCCGCATCGCAGCGAAACCGCAGATAAGCATGCAGTCTACCTCACTCTGTGCATGGCACCGCAGTAACCATGGGCGAATGGTGGACTTTGCCGGCTGGGAAATGCCGGTGCAGTATTCCTCCATCATTGATGAACATCTCGCCGTCAGGTCTGCAGCCGGACTCTTTGACATCTCGCACATGGGCCGGCTGAATCTGGAAGGTCCGGAAGCGGTCGACTTCCTGAATCGCACCGTCACCATTGACGTCAGCAGAATGAAGCCCGGACAGGTTCGCTACGCACTCGTATGCAACCACGCCGGAGGCGTTCTTGACGACGTCCTCGTGTATCGCCTCGACAGCCGCTGGGAACTGGTCGTCAATGCCTCCAATCGACTGAAACTCCTCGAATGGTTTGAACATACCGCCGGCTATGCTGCCATTCGCCTTGCAGATCTTACCGCTCAGACCGCCATGCTGGCCATTCAGGGCCCGCGATCATCGCAAATCCTGCAGTCTTTCGGACTTCACTCAGCCACCGAACTGAAATACTACAACTTTCTCCACGACACCTGCCCCACAGGCGTTCCAGCCCTCATCTCACGCACCGGCTACACTGGCGAAGATGGTTTTGAACTGACAGTACCAGCCTCTGAGGCCGTTTCTGTCTGGGAAGGTTTGCTGACCGCCGGACGGACCTTTGGACTGACTCCCGCCGGACTGGGCTGCCGAGACACACTGCGTCTTGAAGCCGGTATGCCACTTTACGGACATGAATTGAACGAACAAATCGACCCTCTGTCTGCAGGTCTGGACTTTGCCGTTCACTTCGACAAACCCGAATTTCACGGCAAAGCTGCTCTCGAAAAAATCCATGCAGATCAGCCTCAGACCAGACGCACAGGACTGCTGCTGGAAGGTCGCAGAATCGCCCGCGAAAACAGTCCGGTAATGGCCGACGGCCAGACCATAGGACACGTCACCTCCGGCACGTTCTCACCGACGCTGCAGCAGGTTATTGCCATGGCCTGCGTGCCTCACCGGATGGACATACCCGGTCAGGCTGTGGAAGTGGATATTCGAGGCAGCCGAGTTTCCGCAACCACCACGGCACTGCCATTCTATCGCCGACAGCTCTGAGCCCCGCAGGAAACACACATCAGAACAAAGCCGGTCGGTCGCGTTGAGATGCCTTTCGCCCCGGCGATCTGTCAGCTGCGTTCAGATGCGCCAGAGCTTTTGCTGTGATCGTTCGGCCTCTCGGAGTACGCTGAATAAAACCCTCACGCAGCAAAAACGGTTCGACCTCATCCTCCAGAGTGTCAGCCGGGATGTTCATGGTATGCCCGATCGCCTGCACTCCCGCAGGACCACCGCCAAACACCGTGATGATGGTTTCCAGATAACGGCGATCCTGCTCCTCCAGCCCCGCAGCATCGACTCCCTTCATTCGCAGCGCTGCCTGAGCCACATCCAGAGTAATCCGACCGTCGGCACGGGCATCCGCAAAATCCCGCGTCCAACGCAGCCAGTTGTTGGCTTTCCTCGGAGTACCTCGTGACCGCATGGCAATCTCTTCGGCTGCCGCAGGATCCATGTGTGTTCGGAGTTTTCCGGAGTTTCGCAGTATGATCGTCGACAACTCCTGCTGTGTGTAAAAGTCCAGATGCTCGCGGTTGACAAATCGATCGCGCAGCGGAGCTGTCAGCATGCCACTGCGAGTCGTGGCACCAATCACCGTGAAGTGCTGCAGCTTCATATTGATGGTGCGAGCATTCAGGCCCTCACCCAAAGTAATATCCACACGAAAGTCTTCCATGGCCGGATAGATGAATTCTTCCACCGCCGGAGGCATTCGATGAATCTCATCAATGAACAGCACACTGCCATGCGCGGCATTTGTCAGATAAGGCAGCAGGTCCTTGGGTGCATTAAGCGAGGGGCCCGCTGTAATTTGGATGTCCGTGCCAAGTTCTCGAGGTATCACGGTGGCCAGTGTCGTTTTGCCAAGGCCGGGCGGACCATCCAGCAACAAGTGACCAAGCGGCTCCTTGCGCTTGCTGGTCGCCTCCAGCAGAATCATCAGGCGTTCCACGACGTCGCGCTGCCCCACGACATCCTGCAGACGCGAAGGCCGCAGCTCTTCGTCCAGTTGCTCCTGTTCACCATCAGCCAGCGCACCGGAACCCGCACCCGCACCCCGGGACAAACCACCGTCCCACGACCCCTGGCCGACTGCCGGATCGCGATCATCATCCATACTGCTGATCGTCGTTTTTCTGGCCATGAACAGCCACCCCTTCTGCGTTCAAACTACTTGCCGAGCTTTTCCCGCAGACGCTTGAGCACAGCCTTGTCAGGACTGCTCTCCTTCTCTTCAACCTCTATCGCCTTCTGCCACAACTGCTTCGCGTCATCTCCCTGCTGCAGGGCCTGATGCACATCACCCTGATGCTCCAACAGAGTGGAATCCTCGTAGTCAGGAATCGCATTGGCCTTCTTCAGCGCTTCGAGAGCCTCTGCATGACGACCAAGCCGGAACAATACCCAGCCCAAGCTGTCAAGATATGCCGGATTCTCCGGCTGACTCTGCACGGCCAGACGAATCATCTTCTCTGCCTGCTCCAGATTCTTGCTCTGGTCCGTATACAGATACCCGAGGTCATTATTCACGCCGGGATCCTGAGGATCTTCCTGGTAGACTTCCTCCAAAACTTTCTCGCCACGAGCCATATCACCGCCCTGCACCAGGGCATTCGACAGGCCCATGCGCACTGAACGCAATACGTCCTTCGGCACATTTTCCATCTGCAGCACTACATCATACTGCTCAGCCGCATTCTCCCACTGCCCCCTTCGCGAGTACACCCCGGCCAGTTGCAGCCGCGCGTCAATCAGCAGTTCTCCACGCTCCTCTCGACGCCCCTCCAGAGTCGCCACGGCACCCAGCAGAATCCCCTCTGCGACATCCAGCTTCCCGTCCATAGCTTCTATTGCCGCCAGTCGCATCAGCAACTGTGGTTCATTCGGGAGCAGCTGCAGCGCCTGCTGGATCGCCGTCCTGGCAGCCTTCAGGTCCTTCAAAGCACCATAGGCAATGGCAATTCGAAACAGGGCATTGACGCGAGCCCCGTCGGGAAGTCCCGGCTGTGCCAGCATCTGCTCAAAAATCCTGGCAGCCTGCTGATACTCACCCGTCACCAGCAGACTGCCGGCATATTTATCCAGAGTCTCCAGCATGAGTTCCTGGTCCGGCTCCAGTTCCAGCGTCGCTTTCAGCAGCAACCCCTGCTGCTCCGTCAGCTCAAGTTCCGCAGCCGTTGCAGCACAGAACCAGGTTGCCAGCGGCTGCAGTTCTGCATCACCGGCATCAAATGCCTTCACACACTCGGACACCAATGACTTGCCAAAATCCTCAGCAGTCTCCAGCGACTGCAGCAGCGGTACCAGTTCCCTGTAAGTGATTCGCGCAGCCGATGCCTTGTTCAGCGCCGCCAGCACTGCCACAGGATCACGCTCAGCCACTGCAACCCGTATCAAACCAACGTTTGCCTCAGCCTCACCACTTGCCTGAAGGATCTCCCGGAAAACGTCGCCGGCTTCCTTCGCACGCCCCTGATCCAGCAGCAGCTGACCAAGAAACAACTGCACCTCAGATTTTCGCGAAGCCGTTTCTGACAGCTGCTTCAGACGCGCCGCCAAAGCATCACCGCGGGACGAATTCTCGTACAGATCACGCAGCAGCGACAACGATTCAGGGCTGCGTTTACCCGACTCAAAATAACGGTCCAGATTCTTCTCACACTCCATCAGCTTGTCCTGCTGATACAGTGCCCGTGCCAGCAGCAAATGATGCTCACCCGGCGCATCCTTCTGAGTCCTGCTGAGCCCCTCAAAGGCCCGAATAGCCATGGCCGTTCGACCAGCCTCCAGCAGCACCCGCCCCGTCAATTCATACCCGGTCGCACGGTTCCTCAGCAGATTCGCATGATCACGCTGCGACAGTTCGAAGTCTTCCGGCTTGTCCAGAGCATTGAGAATGACTTCATAGCTGTCCGCCGCGGCACCTGTGTTCCGCAACTGCAGCTGAATTGCCGATCGCACCTGATGCACCTGAACAAAGTCCAGCGATCTGCGATTCAGCGACTTCGATGCCACCGCCTGTTCAATCAATTCCACAGCACGACCAAGCTGACGATTCTGGAAAAACGCCACTGCCAGTTCCAAACGAGTCTGCCAGTCATCCTGATCCATCTTCATCGCGGTTTCAGCCGCTGCCAGACCATCAGCAGCGCGACCAAGACGAAACAATACCATCGCTCGAGCGCGCAGTGGAATCGGGGATTCCGGAGCCGCAGCGGCCGACTTTTCAAACGCATCCGCTGCCTCCTTCAGGTCACCACGCTTCAATGCCTTGTGGCCGGCCATGTACCACGCCAGAGCATCCTTGTTGGTGGGATCCAGAGACTCTGACTCGTCCTTCAGAGTACGGGGCTCAGGTGGATCATTCTCGGCAGATTCAGGCGGATCCTGACCGGCTGGTGAATCCGGGGCATCCTGCACTGGCAGCAACACCGCCGACTGCGCGGCGGGCAGACACATAAACACAGCCGGAATAACCGCTGCACAGCAAACCAGACAACGCAGCCAGTCAATGCTGAAATGGAACAGTTTCATGGTACCCCACCCGCAGGACAGTTAACGCAGACAGACGCCTGCATTATCAACTGCGGTGAGTGTTCTGTCGAGTTCACTTTGCGGTGAACAGACGACCGTTCAACATTGTCAGCGACGGTTTTTAGACCCGGACGATTTGCCCGAAGCCGGTTTACCAGGAGCACCTGTCCCTTTAACCGCTGCGCCACCTGACCGATCAGTCGCCGTTTTCCTCGCGGAATTTCCGGTTTTTTCGGCCACCTTCGCAGACTGGCGGCCCTTGTCCCGGGCAACAGGTGCTGCCGGGCGAGCAGCCGGTTTACCAGCAGATGCAGCCGTCGCAGACTTCCCGGAAGCAGGCTTCACAGCCACAGACTTCTTCACTGCAGGCTTCTCTGCCTTCTCAGGTTTCTCTGAAGACTTTTCAGAACGCTCCGGTTTCACCGCCTCCGCAACCGGCTTCACCGACTTTTTCCTCGGTAACTGCAGCTCAGCCAGACGGTCCAAAGCGTCCGCCATGTCGTACTCACCGTCCAATGGCTCCGCCAGATGGTCCGCATAACGCACATC
>SXXK01000457.1 GCA_005791255.1 Planctomyces sp. | reverse complement strand
GGCGTGTTTTTTGAACCACAGAGAGCACAGAGGCCACAGAGGTGGCGGTGGATTTGCACAGCGGCCGTGTGTCGACTTGTCAGCGGGCTGCAGCGGCGTGTTTTAGGGTGGATTTCCCCCTCACCCCCGACCCCTCTCCCCCTGCGGGGGCGAGGGAAGGATTTTGTGTCTCGGCGGGAATGCTTGTGCTAAGGGGGGCTGAGGTTGGCGAGCATAGCCAGTGCGGTTTCGCGAATCAGCGATCTGACGGGGTAGTGGTCGGCGGCTGTGCGCTGCAGGATGCGACGGACAGTCAGTTGATCGGCGGGCTGCAGGGGGCGCGCCAGTGCGTATCGCAGCAGATGTTCGACAAATGCATGAGCAATGCGGTCCTGTTCAGACGCCAGTGTGCGGCGAAACTGCACTGCGTTCGTGAACTGGTGCAGTCTGAGCAGTGTGCCGCCGGAGTCGATTTCGCGGCCATTGTCATAGCGGTCACGCCAGCGTCCCACGAGGTCGTAGTTTTCCATGGCGAACCCAAGGGGATCAAGTCGCGAGTGGCAGCCGGCACACGATGGGCTGCGACGATGCTCCGCGAACTGTTCGCGGATTGTCAGTGACTTGTCGGCGGTGGCTTCATTCAGTGGCGGGATGTCATTGGGTGGTGGTGGCGGCGGATCATTGAAAATGACTCCGCTGATCCACGCGCCCCGGGCCACCGGGTGCGTGCGATCCGGACCGGTCGTCATGCTCAGCATGGCTGCATTGGCAATCACTCCTCCAAAACGTTCGTCCGTCGTGGGCATGCGGCTGAAGATCGGCTCCTGCAACTGCTGGCGCAGCTGTTCGGTGAATTCCCTCAGCTTCTGCTGCTGCAGGTTTTGGCGGGCCGAGCTGATGGCGGCCTGCAGCGCGTCCCGCTGCTGCCGCTGATCGGAGGACAGGGCCTGCTCCAGAGCTTCACGACTGACACTGAAGACTTGTCCTGCAGCGGCTGCGGCGACCTGTTCAGCCGTGAGCGCATCGTTGTAGAGCCTGGCCTGTGAAATCTCGACCCGGAGCCCCCGATTGCCGCCAGCCGGCTGGTGCCGCAGTCCCAGCAGCACTGTGGATGCGGCCGCAGGGAATGTATGACTGCCTTTGCGATAGGCTTGCCCCCAGGGAACTCCGTTCCGATACAACTGAGTCGTTCCGTCTGCCTGATAGACCATCAGCAGATGCAGTTCCTGGCCGGTGATGGTTTCCGGAGCGTCCGCCGGGAAATCCAGCGTGCGGCTGAAGGAGTTGCTGCCGGAGATCCAGTGACGAGGCCGACGTTCGCCCAGCACGATGGTGTCGAAGACGCTGCCGGGACCTTCGATGCCCATCAGGCCACCACCCGGCTGGTCCAGATCATGCAGCAGAAATCGCACTTCAAGCGATTTGGCGGCCAGCGATTCGGGCAGGGCAGGGCTCTGCAGCCACGCCCCATCCAGTACGACTCGCCCGCTGTCAAACCGCACGTTGCCGTGAGCCTGCAGGTCGAGACCCTGTACGGAGTCCTGCAGGCTGTTTTCGAAGTCCCAGGCTGCGAATGGTTCAGCGTCACTGAGTCCCGCGGCTGGCAATGTCACTCCGGCTGCCTGCAGCAACTGCTGGCGCACGGGACGCAGCAGCTGCTGCAATTGCTGCTGCAGCGACTGCAGCTCGGCCGTCAGCTGCTGCCGCCGGGTTTCTCGTGCTGCGTTCTCTGCCGCCAAAGCAACGGCATCCACAGCTTCAGGCTGCAGGCGATCGCTGTACCACGACTGCAGCAGGCGACTGCGCCAGGTGAAAGCGGGATTGATCAGTTCCTGCAGCGGCCGATTTTCGAGGAACGCGGCTTCGAACAGCAACAGTGGTTCAAGCACCATATGCAGGCTGGCCGGCCGCTGCGGATCCACTCGAAACCACGGGGCTTGTGCGGGATCCGGCGTGGCTGCCAGAACATTCTGCAACTGCAGCCACTGCGACGGGAAAGCGTCCAGAAATCCCTCAATGCGGGAATCAGCCAGCAGGCGATCAATCTGTGCCTGCTGCACGGCGGTGTCCGCGAGTCTGTTCTGAGCGGCCAGGTCCAGCAGTTCCTGATCCGGGATGGACGCCCACAGGAACAGTGCGAGCTGTGCAGCCAGGGCATGCTGATTGTGCGAAGGCGACTGCGGCTGTGATGCGCGGACATGAAACAGAAACGCGGGTGATGACAGAATGGCGGCCGCAGTCTTCTTCATGGCGTCTGTGAGCGAGTCTCCGGCAAGACATCTGTCATGTGTCCATGTCACGTAGCGATTCAGCAGATCGGGCTGCAGGGGGCGACGAAAGGCACGCGGCAGAAAGGTACCAAGCCGCCGCTCGATCTCAGGACGCAGCTCGGTTCCAGCGGGCACGTCGGCAAAGAAATCATTCCAGATGCCGACGGTGTTCCGGTTGAAGTCCGGACTGTCGACGATGGAAAAACTGAGTCTGAGGAAGGCGTCGAGCAGCAGGGGCGACATGGTCAGCTGATCCGCCTGATTGTCAAACCCGTGCTCCGCTCGCAGATCTGCGGGAAACGGACTGACTCCTGCCAGCCCTGGCTGCGGATTCAAAGAATCACAGCGGGCTTCGACCTGAGTGGGCAGCCGGGCGAGCAGTGTCCCTTCGGGAGACTGCTGCAGCCAGTTGCCGGAACGGGTCATCAGTTTTTCGGCAAGTGGCAATACCGGGCGATTCAACTTGAACAGATCGCGGACGGCATTGTTGTACTGGAACCGATTCATCCGCCAGACGGGGGCGACGGCAGGCGCTGAATGGCTGGCGTTCTGCAGCAGTGTGAGCAGTTGGCCGGAGGCCTGCCGGCGAAGTGGCAATGGCAGAGGTGGTTCTGTTTCCGGCGGCATCGCTCCGGAATCGACAGCCTTCAGCAGCTTATGAATCAGTGCGGGCTGGCTGAGCAGGGATTCGGGGGAGGTGATGGATTCGAGATTCAGTCGTCCGGCGGGTTCGCTGCCGGCATGGCAGGTGGTGCAGCGTTCCGCGATCAGCGGGACGAGGGGCTTCTCATCTGCTGTCGCGGCGGCAGCGACTGGTGTGAGCAGGGCCAGGAGCAGGCCGGCGAATTGTTGATTGGGGAGCATGTCGGGTGTCGGCCGGGAGTTGGGAATGGAAGGGGTGGGGGAAAGTAATCAGCAGGTGACTGTTGCCTGGCGGCATGGTTGGTGTTGCGGGGCGTCAGTTGTGGTTGTTGACGGGGTGGGGTTCAGGGTGTTGTGACCCCTCACCCCCGACCCCTCTCCCCCGTTGGGGGCGTGGGGTTTTTGTTGTGTTTTTTATGGTTATGAAAGCACACGTCGGGAGGGCGAAGCTCCTGCTGAGCCGCAGGTCGTTTGAGCTCTCATGGGGCTCGGCAGGAGCCTCGCCCTCCCACGAATGCGGTTACGGGCCGAGAATCCGGCGCAGGTTTGCAGGTGGACTTCCCCCTCACCCCCGACCCCTCTCCCCCGT
>SXXK01000456.1 GCA_005791255.1 Planctomyces sp. | reverse complement strand
GGAATTGCTCTGGCCTTCGTTTGTGCTGCTCGCGGTTACAAACTGACGCTCACTATGCCTGAAACCATGTCGATTGAACGTCGCATGATCCTGCGGGCATTCGGTGCCAACCTGATCCTGACGCCCGGTGCCGAGGGCATGAAGGGCGCGATTGCTCGTGCTGAAGATCTGGCGCAGCGTCCCAACACATTTATGCCTCAGCAGTTTCGCAACCCCGCAAATCCGGAAATTCATTTCCGCACCACCGGGCCCGAGATCTTTGAAGATCTGAACGGGCGAGTGGATGTGTTTGTCTCCGGTGTGGGCACGGGTGGAACGATTACCGGAGTCAGTCGCTATCTGAAACAGGAAAAGGGTCTGACTCTGCACACCGTCGCCGTCGAGCCGGCTGCCAGTCCGGTGTTGTCCGGCGGAGCACCGGGCAAGCACCGAATACAGGGCATCGGTGCCGGGTTCAAGCCCGAGATTCTGGACATGTCGCTGGTGGATGAAGTGCTGCAGGTGACTGATGAAGAAGCCATGAGCATGGCGCCACGTATTGCCCGAGAAGAAGGCATTCTGGTGGGCATCAGTTGCGGAGCTGCCATGACCGCCGCCTTGAAAGTAGCCGCTCGTCCGGAAAGTGCCGGTAAGAACATCGTGGTCGTTCTGCCCGACTCCGGCGAACGATACCTGTCTTCACCGATGTTCGACTTCACTCGCGACGCACCCGCCGCCTGAGACCAGTCTGAACGGGTCCGGGGCCACGCGGTCCCGGACCCCGCCAGGGGTTCAGCCCTGATCGGTTCCGGCGGTATCTGTGGCTTGACGGGCAGCAGCTTCCGCTGCTGCGTCGGCTTCCTGCTGACGCTGTTCCCGCTGCTGTTCCTGACGCAGCACCAGCGGGTACAGCCAGCGACCCCAGACGAAATACTGTGCTGCGAAGAACAGCACCATGCCGATTCCCACCAGAACCATCAGCAGAAACTGAGGCATGACGACGGCAGCCATGCCGATGAATGCCAGCGAACAGGCCGCGATGGCCATCAGGCCAATCAAAACTGTGGGTGGCTGCTGCTGCGGCTGACGCGACGGCAAACGGACATTCATGCGAGTACTCCCGTTTCCGCCAGTTGCTGCAGTGCCTGATAGCGAAATTCCATCCCGGTCGTCAGCGACTCCCGAATGCGGTCCTCGGTCAGCATGAATCGCAGCATGCCACCAGGCAGCTGAAATTCCACTGTGTCCGTCAAACGGCACTCCGATGGCCCCAGCAGTTGCAGCTGCTGCCGATGCTGCCATGCCGGCAGCGGTCCATCCACCTGCACTTCAAAAATCTCGCTGTCTGTGACCAGACGATACTCGTGAGCCATGCGGTGTCTGAGTCCAAAGGACATGATTCGGAACTCAATTCGAGCACCTTGCGAGATGGTTTCGGGGGCACTTACGATCTGCAGTTCAATGTCCGGATCACTGATCTCCGGCAGGTTGGCCGGGCAGCCCAGAAAACGGCGCAGAGCGGCTGCAGAACAGGGCACAACTGTCGAGGATTCAAATTTCAGCATGTAGATTGTCCGTAAGTTTGTGATCAGTGGCCGTCCGGTGACGAGTGTTTGCCAGGCTGCTGTCGTTCGGCATAGAGCTGTCGGAAGGACTTTGCCGGAGCCTCAGGCAGTTCACGCTGTCTTGCCCACTGCCCGGCCGGTGTCAGCGGATTCTGAATCAGAAACTTCGGCAGGACTCGCAGTGCCACTCGCGCCACTTTTCCCACCAGGCTGTACAGCCAGGTGTTGGATAACACCACCGAAAGGGCTTTCATCTGCAGTTTTTTTCCGGTACCGATCAACTGCTGCTGATCCAGTCGTTCCCGCATCGCGAACAGCTGATGATGCAGCGGAATTTTGACCGGACAGACGTCAGTGCAGGATCCGCACAGGCTGCAGGCAAAGGGCAGAGTACTGCTTTGTTCGGGTGAATGCAGCGGCGTCAGAATGGAACCAATGGGACCGGGTACGGTGGCTTCGTAGCTGTGCCCGCCACTGCGACGGTAGACCGGGCAGGTGTTCATGCAGGCGCCACAGCGGATGCAGTCAAGGGCCTGCCGAAACTCAGACTGCAGAATCTCACTGCGCCCATTGTCCACGATCACAATATGCAGTTCACCGCCCTGCTGAGGACCATGGAAGTGTGACGAATACGTGGTGATGGGCTGGCCCGTGGCGGATCTTGCCAGCAGCCTGAGAAAGACCGAAAGATCGGCAGCTCGCGGCAGCAGCTTTTCCATACCCATGCAGGCGATGTGAATCTTCGGCAGTCCAATCCCCAGATCTGCGTTGCCTTCATTGGTGCAGATCACGATGCCTCCGGTTTCGGCGATGGCAAAATTCACACCGGTCAGCCCGGCATCAGCTTCGCAGAAACAACTGCGGAGGTGACCGCGTGCGGCCTCGGTCAGATATTTGGGGTCAGATGCTCCCTGCTCTGTTCCCAGATGCTCATGGAAACACTCCCCCACTTCCTCCTTTTTGATGTGAATTGCAGGCAATACGATATGACTGGGCGGCTCTTCACGAAGTTGCACAATCCGCTCGCCCAGATCCGTGTCCACCACATGAATGCCGTGCTGTTCAAGGAAGGGGTTCAGGTGGCATTCTTCAGTCAGCATGCTTTTGCTTTTGACCAGGCGTCGCACGCGATGTGACTGCAGAATCGACAGCACAATTCGATTATGTTCGGCAGCGTCAGCAGCCCAGTGCACTGTGGCACCGTGGCGAGTGGCGTTTTCTTCGAACTGCTGCAGATAGTCGGCCATCAGTGACTGCGTGTGGCGTTTGATGGCTGAGGCCGTCTCACGCAGCTTCTCCCATTCCGGGACACCCGTGGCCATGCGGTCACGTTTTTCCCGAACGAACCACAGAGCACGATCATGCCAGCGTGCACGTTCACGATTTGCAGTAAAGTCAGCGGCCAGTGCCGGATGTCCCATCTCTGCCTGCCCTCCGAAAAAGTCACTTGTAGGTAAGGGTTACAGGTTTTCGCGTCAGCGCGATTGTGTCGCAGCCGTGCGGTTGTGACCGACCCCGGCCTGCTGCATTGCCTGGGCCATGATCTGTGAGTAGTGCAGCACCCGCATGGGAAGTTTTCTGCGGCGAATCATGCCGTCCAAATGCATCAGGCACGACATGTCACCAGCAGTCAGCACTTCCGTGCCAGCCTGCAGGTGATCGTTGATTCGGTCTTCGCCCATCATGGCCGAAACAGCCTCTTCACCCACCGCAAAGGTACCACCGAATCCGCAGCATTCGTCCTTCCTTTGAAGTTGTGAGAAGCTGATGCCCGTGAAACCACCCAGCAGCTGCTGCAGCAGGCTGTCCCGCGGCGTCATGGATTCGGAACAGGGGCCGAGACGCAGTTCACGCAGGCCGTGGCAGCTTTGGTGCAGGCCGACCTTGTGAGGAAACACGCCGGCGGGACTTCGAATACCCAGCACCTGGACCAGAAACTCGCCCAGTTCCAGCGTTTGTCGCCGGACGGCTGTGGCCTGAGTATCCGATGGTGAGACCAGGTGGTCGTAGTGATTGCGAACCATCGAAACGCAGCTGCCGGATGGCGACACGATCCAGTCATATCCGGCAAACGTGTCGATGAATTTTTCAGCCAGCGGACGAGCTTCCGGCATGCAGCCGCTGTTGGCCATCGGCTGACCACAACACGTCTGCTGCTGCGGGAAATCCACCTGAACACCAAAGTATTCCAGCACCTGCACGGTGGCCATGCCGACATCAGGGTAGAACTGATCAACGTAGCAGGGAATGAACAAAGCAACTTTCATCTGGCCAAACCCGTCAGGGGAGATGCGTGGCTGGTGGAATGCAGATCGACAATCTTACCGCAGCAGACGGCGGGATCCCACGCAGAAACAGGAAACGGGGCCAATTCTTTCGGGGTGAATGACCGGGCTGGCGGAAATGAACGAATTGAGCGGTTGCTGGTTCGTTCCGGCCTCTTTCCCTGCAGCCGCGGCCCCCCTATACTTTGTTTTTGAATGCCCGTGACCGCGGGCACTCTGGAAATTCCCCGCCAGAAAACTCAGGAAATCGCGGCGACCATGTCCGAGAATGAATTTCAATCACTCCAGGGTTGCTTTCTGACGGCAGCCGATCATCTGCGCGACCCGAATTTTTATCGCAGCGTTGTGCTGATGCTGGAACATTCTCCCGAAGGGGCCATGGGGCTGGTCATCAATCGGCCCTCGGCGACCTCCATCGGCAAAGCCCTCGGAGACTCGGAAAACATCAATGATGCCGGGGCCCCGGTCTTTGTCGGCGGGCCCGTGGAACCAACATCGCTGTTCATCCTCCATAATTGCGCCAGACTTGCTGCGTGGGATCGGGAGGTTTCACCAGGAATTTTTCTGGCAGGCAGCGAGCGTTCCTTTGAAACCGTTGTCAGGACTCCGCTGCAGGAACCCGATCAGCAGCGATTTCGACTGTTCAGTGGTTACGCCGGCTGGGGACCGCAGCAGCTGGAGGGTGAGATTGCTCGAGGCGACTGGCATCGCATCCCGGCAGATTCCTCACTGATTCTGGAAGACAATCCGTACGGCATCTGGGAAGTCTGCCGTCGCCGCCTGCGGAGACTGCATCGACTGATCGATGCAGAGGTCAGGAATCCCGAATGGAACTGAGTGCTGCGTTCGGCTGCAGTGACGATGGCTGATTCCGCAGATCACCAGCGAAACAGGCCTGTGCCCCAGGTCAGTCCGGCACCAAAGCCGCACATCACCACCAGATCTCCAGGTTGAATGCGGTTTTCCCGGAGCGCGCCGTCAAGTGCCAGCGGAATGGAGGCCGCAGAAGTGTTGCCGTAGCTCTGCAGGTTGTTGAAGACCTTTTCGGCAGGGATCCCCAGCACTTCCATGGCGTGATTGATAATGCGGATGTTGGCCTGATGCAGCACGAACAGGGCCACATCGTCCGGCGTTTTTCCAGCCTGGTCCAGCACAGTGCGGATACTGTCGGTAACCGCCTGAATGGCCCACTTGAAAACGTTGCGCCCGTCCATCTGGAGGAAGTGCCGGCCGGCAGCAATCAATTCCGGAGTTGCGGGGTGCAGAGTGCCACCGGCGGGCCGGTCCAGCATGCAGCCGCCCGCACCGTCTGCTCCCAACTGGTAACACACCAGCCCCTGAGCGGCGTCACCGGGTTCGAGGATGACGGCACCGGCAGCATCACCGAACAGCGGTGCCGTACCCTGATCGTCCGGACGCACAATGCGGCTGTTGATGTCCGCACCGATGATCAGAGCACACCTGGCATTTCCGGTGGCGATGAACTGAGCTCCGGTGACGAGTGAATACATGAAACCGGAGCAGGCGGCCTGCAGGTCCATGGCCGGCGCGTCCAGGTTCAGCTTGTCCTGCACCAGGCAGGCGGTTGATGGGCAGGTGAAGTCCGGAGTGAAAGTTCCGACAATCAGCAGGTCAACATCCGAGGCCTGCAGGCCGGCTGACTGCAGAGCATTGCGGGCAGCCGCCACGGCCAGATCGCTGGTTCCCTGAGAATCATCGGCGAAACGGCGCTCTTTGATTCCCGTGCGACGCAGAATCCAGCCCTCCTCGAACCCATACCGCTGTTCCAGCTGTTCATTGGTGACGATATTCGGAGGCGCGTAGGAGCCGACCGAGCGGATGCGAAAACCCGTCAGCGAAGCTGTACGCCGGGAACTGCGAAATTGCAGCCGTGGCTGGTCCGCAACGGCGGCATCCTTCTTCTGCTGCTGCAAGGCTGCAATCACTTTGCTGGCATCAATCACGGCGTCCCGCGCGTGAGTTGGTGCAGTGGTGGGAGGATTCATGGAAGGACGCCGTTCCTGGACTGACATGCTGCTGCAAAGCCGAGGCCGGAGGAACAGGGACGGCTCGGCAATTTGCGCACGAAGTCTACAGATGCCGGGCGATCGTGGAAACCAAAGTGGCGATTATTCTCTGCCGATCTGCTCGAAATGGGGCTGTTTTCAGTCGACGGGGCCTTTGTGTCTGAACACAAAGCAAACAGCCCCCGCTGATTTCTCACTTCAGCTGCTGCGGTTGCATTCTGCGAGTCCGCGGTTTATGACAGCGCAATACCGGTTCGAAAGCTGCAGTTCACCGCCGCAGAAGCAGCCTCGAATTCCCGGAATTCAGCAGGAACAGCGACATGAAATGGATTGCAGCCCGTGATTCGGGCTACGTGCCGGCATCCCACGAGGACCCGCGATCCCCGGGAGTGCTGAAGCGGGTCATCGCCACGCGAGACCTGTTTCAGGAGGGGCGCGTGCAGATGCTCAACTGGGCGCTGCTGCCCGCCGGTTCCAGCTTCCAGCGACACTACCATGAGGACATGCAGGAGGTGTTCCTGATGATCACCGGGGAAGTGCAGATGACGGTCGCCGGAGACAGTCGTCAGATGGGACCTGGTGACGCTGTCATCGTGGATCCCGGCGAGATTCACCGGATGCAGAACCTGCTGGAGACTCCGGCAGAATACATCGTTTTTGGAATTACGTCGGGCCGGGGCGGACGGACAATTGTGATTGCAGAACCGCAGGAGTGACCTTCGCTGCGGAAAGCACAGCCCGCAGTTTGCGGGCGGAATTTGTCGAGGCAGAAACATGCTTGTGAAACTCGGTTTGTGTCAGTTGGAACTGGTTCAGGGTGACATCACGAAGCAGCAGGCAGACGCCATCGTCAATGCCGCCAACAGTGAGCTGGCCGGTGGCGGTGGTGTGGACGGTGCGATTCACAAAGCTGCCGGGCCTGGCATTCTGCAGGAAACCGCACGACTGTTTCCTGCCGGCTGCCCGACAGGCAGTGCGGTAGTGACTTCCGCCGGGGAACTGAGTGCCCGCTGGATTTTTCACGCCGTTGGGCCGGTCTGGCAGGGAGGCAGGAACGGTGAACCGGAACAGCTGGCGTCCGCCTGCCGCTCCTGCCTGTTTCACGCGAAGGAACTGGGATGCTCCAGCATTGCCTTCCCGG
>SXXK01000455.1 GCA_005791255.1 Planctomyces sp. | reverse complement strand
GCTTTTCGTGTGTTTCGTGGACAACCAAAAACCCTGTGGTTCATCCGTGAAAATCCGTGTTCATCCGTGGCAAAAAAACACCCCGCATCCGTGCTCATCCGTGGCTCTGCACAGCAGCTTCGAGGGAGTTTTCACTCCGCCAGCCGCATCCCTGCAGATCGGCGACCAGCCGCGGCAAAAAATACCGCGGCAACGCCACCAGCTGCTCACTCGCTCAAGAGTCGCGTTTCGCCCCGCGAAACGTGCGCATCCCTGATGCCCCACCTTTCGCGGAGCGAAAGGTGACTCTGGCCACTACCGTGGTAACTCGCGCCTGCTGCCTGACCAGACACTGGCCGACGCCGCAAAATGCGATACCATCTGCCGCAGCGTCTCGGCACGCCATTCCGCAATCCTGCTCACTCAGCAAATCACCCCACCCCATGATCACTCGCATCCTGCTGCTCTGTGTCCTCTGCCTCGGCTCTGCTCAGTCCGTCCGCGGCCAGGACACCCCCAGCCCGGTCACCCCGACAGCGCCCGCACCTCCCACCGCTGACAGTCTGCGGACCCTGATCGAACAGTCTCGCGCCGCATGGGATGTCCCCGGACTTGCCGTGGCCGTGGTGCACCAGGGGCAGGTCGTGCTGTCCGCCGGATTCGGTCTCCGCGAACAGGGCCAACCGGAACCGGTCGATGGCGGCACCGTCTTCGCCATCGCCTCCAACACCAAAGCCTTCACTGCAGCCGCCATCGCCATGCTGCAGGAATCCGGAAAACTGCAGTGGCAGGATCACGTGCAGCAGCATCTGCCATGGCTGAATGTCGGAGATTCCTGGGTGTCGCACGAACTGCGCATCGATGACCTGCTGTGTCATCGCAGTGGCCTTGGCACATTCAGCGGTGACCTGCTGTGGTGGGGCACGCCCTACACCCCGCAACAGGTGCTGCAGCGGGCCCGGCACCTGCCCCTGAAAAATCGCTTTCGCGCAGAATACGGATATTCCAACCTGATGTTCCTGGCCGCCGGAGAAGTGATTCGTTCCGCCAGCGGGCAGACCTGGCAGCAGTTCATCGGCGAACGCATCCTGCAGCCCCTGCAGATGCAGCGAACCGTGCTGTCTGTCAAAGACCTGACAGCGCTCGGCAATGCCGCTCGCCCGCACAAAACCACCCTGACAGGCAACCAGCCGATTGACTGGTTCAACTGGGACACCATGGCGGCCGCAGGCGGTGTCATCTCATGCTCAGACGACATGGCCAAATGGCTGCAGCTGCAGCTGCGACGCGGACAACTGCCTGGCGGAGAACGCCTGTTTTCGGAAGCGTCCTCCCACCGCATGTGGACCCCGCATACCATCATCCCCGTCAGCCGAGCGGCTCAGACCCGCATTCCTTCCACCCACTTCCGCTCCTGCGGCCTCGGCTGGATGCTGGCCGATTACCGCGGCCGCATGACCGTCGGTCACGGTGGCGGCTATGATGGCATGTATTCCCAGGTGCTGCTGGTTCCCGAAGAAGACCTGGGAATTGTCGTTCTGACCAACAGCATGACGGGCATCGGCAGCGCACTGACGATGACCATTGCCGATCTGTATCTGTCAGAACAGCCCGGACAACCCGGGCAGTGGCTGCAGCAGGGCCTGGAACAGGATCGCAGCGGCCGCACAGAATTCTATGAACGCATCAAAAAAGCTGTGGAACCGGTCGCCACGGGAACTCAGCCATCACACGAACCGGCCGCATATGTCGGACAATTCGAATGCCCGCTGTACGGCAGGGCTTCTGTCACGCTGGAGAACGGTGGTCTGGTACTGCAGCTGCACCCGTTCCCCGAGCTGCAGGCGGATCTGGTGCATCTGCACTATGACACGTGGAAGATCGTCTGGCGCAAATCGTTTGCCTGGTTTGCCGAAGGAACTGTGCAGTTCGTGCCGGATGCCGCCGGCGTCTTCCAGCAGCTGCGACTGGATGTTCCCAACGACGATCTGTGGTTTGATGAACTGCAGTTCCGCCGCACTCCGTGAACCGCACACACTCTCTTGAACAAGGATGACACATCATGCTGAAACAGACAGGCAGCGCTGCCAAACGCGCGGCGACACTCGGGACACTGCTGACTTTCGGCATTCTGCTGCTGCAGACTGCGGGCTGCAGCGAGTACAAGCAGGTGGCTCCGCCGGAGCCAGCCCCACAGGAGACTCCCGCCACAACAACGGAAAGCACCGGCAATCGATGAACCCGGGGACGTTTGAGGCTCGCGGATGGAAAAGTTGTCGGTTGTCGGTTTGGGGCGTTGGTCTTCGCGGCTTCGCGTGAGGCATTGCATGCTGAAAATGGGGGACACCCACTGCGGCACCAGCCATCCAAGGCTCGCACGCACCGACCACCCGAGATGGCTCCCGGTCTGCCACAAAAAAACAACCCGGTGATTCTCATCACCGGGTTGCGAAATCATTCTGTCAGCCTAGCGGACATTCGGTCAGCTTTCCTGACCATCGCGACGACGACTGCGACGACCAACCACCAGTCCCGCCAGCATCGCCAAAGCGGTACCGGGCAGTCCGGCCTGCCGAGGCTTTTCGGATGTGACAGGAGCCGCCACCGGGAGGGCTGCCGGCACCGGAATCACTTCCGCCAGCTCCACTTCCGTCCAGGCTGCCATCACATCGTCGATCGCCGGTTCGCCCGCTGCCGCAGGTTGCTCAACAACAGCCTCAGTCACCGTCGTCTGCAGTGCCTCATACAGCGGCAGGTCGACCTGAGCCACAACGCCGGTCGGAGCTGTGACGAAGCTGCGGACTCCGTCGCCATTCCAGACATCCTGCTGCAGATCAAACACCGCCGGCACGATCGCTCCGTCCAGCGTCGGTACGCCGGCCGGGGCCACACTCGGCTGCTCGCTTGAAACCACCCTGAAGGTCATCGGCTGGCTCCACGGCAACCCGTTGCCATCCACATCCAGGCCGCGTACCCACCAGCGATAACTGCGTCCCTGAATCAGATTCACCGTCGACGTGTAGCTGGTGCCGTTGATGAACCGGGCATTGATGACGGTCGGCTGCGACGTCTGACTCATGTCCTTCACAAGGATTTCGTAGGTCACCGCGTTGGATCCCGGTTGCCAGAAGAAGTTCGGACGAACTCCGGCAAATCGGGTGGGTCCGAGCAATGTCGGAGCGACTCCGACACCCACCGAAATGGTGAAGTCCACCGGACTGCTCCACTGTGACACATTGTCGTTCTTGTCGAAGCCACGCAGCCAGGCTCGGAATGTACCGTTTTCGAACGGCAGCACCGTCTGGAAGCTGTAAGGCTTCGCATCCGTGACTCGCAGCACCTGCTTCGCACCTGTCGTCAGATTGTCGACCCACAGGTCATAGGACACATACTCTGGCACGCCGTTCCATGTAAAGAGCGGCAGGTTCGTGCCGATGTTGCCACGTGGGTTGATGATGGTCGGTACAGGAACCAGGAAGTCCTTCGCAATACTCCACGCGGTTGACCGGCCATCCGGACCAACAGCCTTCACCCACCAGCGATAGTTGGACGTCGGCAGTGGCGTGGTCGGAGTGAAAGTGATCTTCTCAGCACCCGGCACGTGCGGCACCTTCACTCGAATGACCTGCTGCACTCCGGTCGTTCGATTATCCACCCACAGGTCATACTCTTTCGCACCTTCAATACCCTGCCATGAGAATTCCGGAGTGGTATCCGTGGTGTTGCCAACCGGACCATAGGTGATCGGGCCCAGTCGGTAATCCATCTGGAATCGCAAACGCGGACTCCACAGACCCGGTTCCCCGTCGGCAGCCAGTGCACGGATCCACGCGTCGAAGTTGCCGTTTGGCAGTCGGGTCACCGGAGTGAACGACGTGCCGACCACAGCGTTCTGGTAGATGATCTTCGTCAGACCACCCACCTGATTGACCCACAGCTCATAGCGAGCGGCGTTCAGATTGGTCCACGCGAAGGTCGGGGTGTCATCCATGGTGGCTCGGATCACACCATCCTTGCCCGGCGACAGCGGGGTGACGAACTGTGGTGTGGCTGTGGTGAATCTCGCCAGCGGGCTCCACGCCCCAACGCCACCGTCCGCATCAAATGCTCGCACCTGCCACTCGAAAGTCCCCAGACCCAGCGAGACCTTCGCTTCGAAGCTGTTGCGATCAATGAACGCTTCGCTGATCACATCCGACTTCGGAATCGGCAGCAGACGATTGACCTTCAGTTCGTAGCGGGATGTCCCGGGAATGCTGACCCAGCGGAAGATCGGAGTCACGTCGAAGATCGAGGTGCCGTCAGCCGGAGCCGTCAGCCCCAGCGTGGTGATGGCAAACGGCAGCGGATCACTTGTGGCACTGCCCATGTTGTTGGTGGCCGTGATCAGAACACTGTAGGCACCAGGAGCGATTTCATCAGTTGGAGTAAACGTCGTGGCAGTCAGGTTGGTTGCCAGTACGCGGTCCGCCACGCCGGTCTGACGCAGGGTCACGGTGTAGCGAGCAGGGCTGGCCGTCCAGCGGAATTCAGGAGTTGTATCCGTGGTTACAGCGAAGGGCCGAGTCACCACCGGCTTCGTCGGAATGCCAACCAGCACCTGCTGGTCCATGAAGTCCGAGTTACCGGCGTCATCGGTCACCACCAGTCGCACGATGTAGCTGTTGCGTCCCGGTGTACTGAAGACTCGGGTGGCTGTACGCACCCCGCCACCGGTTGTCAGGTCCGGCACCGTGCTGCCCGGAGTGTAATCAAAGAACCAGTCAAGTTTGACAATGCGTCGCCCGGAGGACGGGTTCGGATGGCTGGAGCGCGTTGCATCAAATGTAACGACCTCGCCCAGAGCCACCGGATTCGGCGACGCTGTGAACAGGGCCACAGGAGTATTCGTCAGATACTCAACAGCTCCCTGATCAATCACGAACAGGCCGTCCCGGTTCCCGTCGACCAGTCGCGGATTGTCAACTCCGTCCAGCTGACTGGTCAGCGGGCTGGTGACAGTGACCGGGTACAGCAGGTTACTGCCGGCATCGACGGCTTCTCCGCCCACAATCAGCGGATGAACGCCCACACCACTTCCCAGTGCGTACGTCAGGGCTCCGGAAACATCGCTGAGCGGCGAGGCGTCGCGACCGAATACGTCTGTCGTCAGCAGACCAGCTGAGGCCGCCGAGGTGAATGACGCATCCAGTACCTGAATGCGGTTGAAGCCACCCGAACGCAGGCCACCGCCAATTTCACGGCTTGTGGAAGCCACGGAATTCGGCAGATCCGCGTCCGTTGCATTGAGTTCCAGAATTGTATTGCTGAGCGTCAGGACGGCCGGAGATTCGTTGAAGATACCGCCACCACGGGAACCTGACTCGTTGCCGATCACTGACACATTGATCATGTCAGCATCCAGCCCTGTCGCACCCAGCTCCAGATACAGACCACCACCTCGTGAAACCGCATAGTTGTCAGCCAGAGTGGTGCTGATCAGGGTCATCGCCCGCAGATTATTGATACCGCCGCCGCGAGAACCCGCCACGTTTTCTGAAATCGACGACGACGTGGCAGTCAGAGTTCCGTCATTGTAGATACCACCACCCTGATTGCCCGCGATACTGCGAATCACGTTGACGCCCTTCAGCGTCAGAGTCCCCGCGTTGTAAATACCGCCACCGTCACCGGCGAATCCACCCCGGACGGTCAGAGCTTCCAGGGTCAGCGAGGCACCTGGCAGCACATGGAAAACACGGTCCAGCAGACCACCATCGATAAATGTCAGTCCGGCTCCGGCACCGCGAATCGTCAGATTACCGGTCACGTCAAGGTCACCTGTAACTGCCAGATCTTCGCCGCTGCCACCAGTCGACAGCTGGTAGACTCCTGCCGGCAGCGTCACAAAATCGCTGCCCGGGCTGGCGTTGCTTTCCATCACCGCTGCTCGCAGGCTGAAATCGCCTGTGATCGATCGCGCAAGCCCGTCGCCGGGATTTGTGTCCGGCAGATCTGCGGTCGAATCGGCTGTCACCACCACCGTCCAGATGTCACTCTTCGAAGGAACCTCGACCCCGGCCCCGTCCTTCAAAGTCAGTCGATTCGTATCGACGTCCTTGATGTTTGAGTCTGCAGACACCAGCGTCAGGGCGTACACCCCGGGTTCACCGGTCAGCGCCCCAAGATCAATACTGTACTGGAAGGCCGACAGGGCCGTCACAGTGTAGCCCTCAAGCGAAATGTCAACTCCATCCCTCGACAGCCTGAAGTCTTCAATATCAACGCCTGTCACGTCCTCGGTGAACGTGACTGTCACGGCACCGGACGCCGTGTTGCGCGGATCCGGAGAAACCGGACCAATGGACTGCACATCCGGGGTGCCCGGTTTTGACCCGCCGTTGTTTTGCGAGCCACCACCACCACCGCCGCCGGTGCCACCACCACCAGTACCGCCACCGCCGCCGCCGCCCCCCCCCCCCCCCCCGCCCCCGCCCCCCCCGCGGGGCACCGGGGGGGG
>SXXK01000454.1 GCA_005791255.1 Planctomyces sp. | reverse complement strand
TCAGTGTCAGGTTTTCTACAGCTACTCCGGTGACCTCAGCGCCAGCCTGCGGGCCGATCTGATCCGCCTGCATGCTGCCAGTCGCGAGATTTTTCGCGATCGCTGGGCGCAGCACTGGCCCACGGTCTCGGGGGGCTGACGCGCCGCTGCAGCCTGAGGCCAGCCAAAGCAGCCTCGATTCGACCTTTTGGTTCGCAAAGAAATCCCCATGGGCATTGCACTGCGCTCAATTCTGTCCCGCGCACGCCCGTGGTGTTTGCCCGGTGGCATTCCGCTGGTGATGGTCATACTTTTGTGGCCACGATTAGCCGGACTGTCGGTCGGTCCGGCTGATCCGTCGTGGCGGATCCCGCATCGACAACGGCTGCTGACCGGCTCACTGCTCAGGTATTATGTTCCAGACGGACGCAACCCCGCTGAGGCCTGCCGTAATCTGGCTGCCTGGCTGGATCCGCTGAGGTGTGGTGCAGCCAGCGACCGTCGCCCGCCCCGGCGTGCAGCCGGGCCCTGCTTTCAGCAGTTCGCCGTGCAGCTGGACGATCAGCCACTGCAGGCCCCGGTCGCCAGGCTGGAACAGTGTTTCACCGTGGAGTTTCTGATTCGCCATCATGGTCAGGGATTCGTGGTCGGTGGAAATTCTGCACATACTGGCAGCCTGATTTCCATGGGAGACGGGGTCTATTCAGGCTTTGTTTTCTGGCTGGATTTTCCTGCCAATCGGCTGACTCTGCAACTGGGGCAGCCAAAGCCCACCCCGGCAGTAGCGGTCAGTGCGATGCAGCGAATTCCTCAGTCCGTCTGGACGCACATTGCCGGGACCTGGGATCAGGGTGTTCTGTCTCTGTATGTCAATGGACTGTTGTGCGGGCGGACGAAGTCAGACCTGAAGTTTCATGAAGTCGCCCGCAGTTCCCGCCTGCGAGCCGGCTATGTGGGTAACGGGATGGGGGCAGCCCGATTCGATCTGCAGTACCTGGCGGTTTATCGTGCGGTGCCTGATCCTCCCGACATACTGGCCCTGGCCGGTATCAATGACACTGGTGTTCGCGAGATTTCTGAACTGCTTCAGGCCGGTGAATTGTTGACGGCTGGTTATCCTGGTCGGGCGCTGGCGGTGCTGCAGTCCGATATTCATCCGACGGCAACCGGGAATCTGCGTTCGTTGCTGGCCTATCGCCGTGCGGAATGTCTGCGGGAGTTGCGGCAATACGACGCGGCGGAAGCGGCCTTCGCGGAACTGGCCGAACTGCAGCCGGGTTCCACGCTGTCAGAAACTGCCCTGTATGAGCGGACAGCGCTGCAGTCGGGAGTGCGGCAGCCGTCCATCGCGGTGCCGCAGGAACTCGCTGCAGCTCTGCCGGCATCTGATGCCCCCGGCCAGCTTCAGTACTCAGAGTCCGTGAACCGCTTTTTGCTGCAGATCGAACATGGTCGGGCGGTGGAGTGGCGAGAACACTATGACAGCCGCATCGCACAGCTGTTGCGGCGCAGTTGCTGGAATTGCCACGCAGATCGTCCGATCCACGGACTGCTGCCCGGTCAGTTGATGGATGGTGCTGATGCCGCATTCGCCGGGATTGACTACTGGCAGGCTGTCAGTGACGCGCTGGACAGCACCACGCAACCAGCAGCCCATGAGACCGTGTCTGAATATGACCGGCTGGAACTGCAGGACTGGATTGCCCGGTTGCCTGCCGCGGGACTGGCGGAAGTGTTTTCCGAAGATGCCGACTTCACTCGCTACTTTGATGAAGGCTGGCATATGGGAGGCGGGTATGGTCGGCGACTGACCAGGGCCGAGCTGCGGAATGCGATACGCGATCTGCTGTCAGTGACGCTCAGTGACGATCAGTTGCCGCCACCGGATGGTTCCGGCGGCGAGGGATTCGACACCAATGCTTCAACACTGCTGTTGTCTGCATCCTGGCTGGAACGCTGGCTGCAGACGGTTCAGCAGGCCTGCAGTGTCGCCACAGTGCGGCAGACACAGGAGACTGCTGATAACAATTCTGGTCTGCTGCCTGCCTGGAAGCAGATGGCAGATGCCGGTTCTGTGCAGTCCGCGGCAGCAGCGTTCGCCGTTGATCTGCAGCGATTCGCTCGACGTGCGTGGCGACGACCATTGACGGACTCTGAACTGCAGCGGCTGCTGCAGCATTTTCACGACTGTCGCACGGAGATGTCGCTGGCCGATGCCGTGGCCGAGACGCTGGCGGCTGTGCTGTTGTCGCCCCACTTCCTGATGGTGCTGGAACCAGAGCCACCTCAGCCCGGCAGATACCGGCTGAACCCATATCAGTACGCCGCCCGACTGGCACTGTTCCTCTGGTCTTCTGTTCCTGACGACACTCTGCTCGATGCGGCGACTGCCGGTGAACTGTCGTCCCGGCAGGGATTTCTGCGACAGGTTCGGCGTATGCTGGCCGACGACCGTTCAGCGGCCCTTGGCTGGCAGTTCGGCATTCAGTGGCTGGGGCTGGAGCAGCTGCAGTCGCAGCGCCCGGACCCGCAATTGTTTCCCGAGTACAGCTCGGAAATTGCCGCCCTGCTGCAGGAACAGGCGGCTCGCACTGTCTGGAACGTACTTGCCGCTGATCGGCCGCTGATGGAACTGTTGGCGGCGGAAACCGCGTTTGTGAATCCACAGTTGGCCCGGTGGTACGGCATTACCGTACCCACGCAGGCGGATTGGCAGCAGGTTTCGCCCGGGCAGGCCAGACAGGGTGGGGTGCTGACTCTGGGCGCTGTGCACGTGCTGACTTCGTACCCGCGACGTACCAGTCCGGTGCTGCGCGGACGGTGGCTCCTGGAAACTCTGCTGGGTGAAACCGTGCAGCCTCCGCCACCCGGAGTACCGGTGCTGCAGGAAAGTTCTGCGGAACATGGGTCACTGCGGGAACAGCTGGAGCAGCATCGCGCCGATCCCAACTGCATTGGCTGCCATCAGCTCATGGATCCACTGGGATTCGCGCTCGAACAGTACGACGCTGTCGGCAGGCTGAGACAGCAGGATGGCGTCTTCCCCGTGGATGCCAATGCTGTACTGCCGGATGGAACGCAGATCAATGGAGTACGTGGTCTGGTTTCTGTGCTGCAGCAGCCGGAACGTCAGCAGCAGTTCCTGCGACTGTTCAGTCGGCGTCTGCTGGGCTATGCTTTGGGGCGTGAGCTGGACCGCTTCGATGATCCGGTCATTGAACAGTGTCTGCATCAATTGCGGCAAAACGAGCTGCGATCGGCGGTGCTGTTCGAGGAGATTGCCGTCAGCGTACCGTTCCGCAGTCGGTATGCAATCGGAGATGGAAAAACACTGCTGAAACAGTCTGCATTATGAACAGCCGTCGAAGATTTTTGCAGGGGACAGGTGTTTCGCTGTCGCTGCCGTGGCTTAAGTCTCTGCAGGGGGCTGGCAGGCGACGGCCCGGCAGTCCGCCGCTGCGGAACGCATTTCTGCACTTCCCCAACGGTACGTGGATGGAAGACTGGACACCGGCAACTGTCGGTCGGGACTATCAGCTCAGCAAAACGCTGCAGCCACTGCAGTCGGTCCGCGACCAGATCCTGGTGCTGTCAGGGCTGGATAAACTCAACAGCCAGGACGGGGGTGCTCATAAAACGGCCACCGCCAATTATCTGACCGGCATGCGGGTACGCAAAACCACCGGTCGGGATCTGAGTGCTGGCGGAGTTTCCGTGGATCAGGTCATCGGCCGCACGTGTGTCGGCAAAACACCTGTGCCCACGCTGGTGCTGGCCTGTGAACCTGTCAGAACCGGAATCGATCGAATCACGAATTATACCCTGCTTTACGATTCGCTGATTTCATGGGAAGCCCCGGAACGCCCTGTTATGCCGGAAACCAGTCCCCGCGCGGCATTCGAACGGCTGTTCGGACTGTCCGCAGAGCAGGCCGGCCAGCAGGACCGGAGCAGAAGGCTGCTCGATCTGGTACTGGACGATGCCAGAGCACTGCGACCGCAGTTGGGACGCGACGATCGCAGCCGGCTGGATCAATACCTCGATTCTGTGCATGCGGTGGAAAACCGACTGCGATTCGCGGCACAGGCGGCTGCTGATCCGGAGCGGCAGGCACTGTGGCAGCCCCTGCCGACTGATCGTCAGCGATTCGCGGCGGCCGATACCATGGAATACGAGGCTCGAGTCCACCTGATGCTGGACCTGCTGGTGCTGGCGTTTCAGGGAGATGCCACACGTGTCATATCCATGATGCTGGCAAATGATGAAACTATCCAGACCTTTCAGTTTATTGGAATTCCGGACGCCGCCCACCACGTGTCGCATCATCTTGGGAATCCGCAACTGATTGCCTTCTACCAGAAAATCACCCAATGGTACGTGCAGCAGTTCGCTCGCCTGGTCCAGGCACTGCAGCAGATTCCAGAAGGAGACGGTACGCTGCTGGATCACTGTACGCTGATGTTTGGTTCCGGGCTGTCGGACGGCAATCGTCACGATCCCCTGAACCTGCCAATCCTGCTGGCCGGACGCGGTGGCGGTGCCGTGCCCACCGGACAGCACCTGAGATTCGACGGCGACAACACGCCACTGTGTAACCTGTATTGCTCAATGCTGAACGCCAGCGGGATTCCGACAGCCCAGTTTGGCGACAGCAACGGGCGGATTTTCTGACCGGTCATTTACCACTCATTTTCAGCATTCCTTTCCAGTGCCTGTCAGCACCTGCTTCAGCTCTGGAACTGCGGTGTGTTTTTCTCTCTCTGCGGGCGACTGGCGGAACCTTCAATCAGCTGCCGACTCAGCGGACAATGTTGCTGTTTGCTGCTGGCGAGTGCTGACTTTGGAAATGGCGGATTGTGAGACTGCTGATTTTTCGTGATACGGTCGCTGCTGCCGGCCTGCTGCTGCTGCTGGCAGCAGTGGCGGTCGTGGGGGCCAGGCCGGTTCAACTGCCGGCTGCAGTGGCGGCGATGAACTCGTCCGCGTGGCAAAACGCCGCTGCGCTGCGGCTTCGCCACAGACACCTGCAGCGTTACGTGGTGCTGCCAATCACCGCCGATCAGCAGCAGCCGCTGAATTTGGGGAATGATGGCACACGGATCCAGGGAACTGCGGCGTCGGTGATGACCTGCCAGTCCCACCAGCCTGGACTGGCCGCGATTTGTCTGGATGATCAGCCTTTGGAGTCTCCGGTGTTTGACATCACAGGTGATTTCACCATCGAGGGGTGGTTTCGCTGGCACGGGCGCGGCCGCGCCGTTGGCGCCAATAATGGTGGCGCGGGAACGTTGCTGGCACTGGGTGATGGAGTTCATGATGGTTTCAGCCTGTCCATCGCTTTCGAGGACGGTGGTC
>SXXK01000453.1 GCA_005791255.1 Planctomyces sp. | reverse complement strand
AGCGAAGCTCCGCGAATCCCCAGCGCCGGGCGAGCCTCCACTTCATTCCGCTCACGGTTCCACAAAAAAATACTGCTGCGATCACAGTGCAGCAGTCGAGTCGCCTCCTGAGCAATCAGTTCCAGCAAAGGCGCCGCATCCTCAGCCTGCGACAGACGTGAGGCTATCTCCAGCGTCGAACGCAGACGATCCAGCTGCCGCTTCGAACGCTGCTCGTGATCCGTCAATGTCAGACACAAAGACAAAGTGCGAGCCAGCAGGATACCACCATCCGCCAGCTCACGGTCCGCATGCCGACCAGCAGTCGCCAGCAACTGACCTCCCGGGGTCCCACGCGTCAGCGGAAATGCCGCAAATACTCGCCCCTGCTCCGAACGCAGCACACCCGCTGACTCGCGATCAACCGCGTCCTCCCACAACACCCCGGGACGAACTCCACCAGCCTGGCCATGCTCACAGTACACTTCCCATGCCGGACCCGGAACCCGACGTATTACCCCCGCCCACTGCACCGCCAGCTCAGTACAAATGTCGGCCAAGGCAGACTTCAGAAAACTGTCCGTACTGCCCGCCCGCAGAGAATCCGACAACAGCTTCCCCGTCAGCTGCAGCAAAGGTCCGCTCGCCGAATTCGGTGACAACAAAGCCGTCTCTGACGCCGCTATCCATTCCGTCGCTGCCACTGACCCACGCCTCCCAGCTGCGCCGCCTCTCAGCTTCACATCTCATCACAACATCTCATCGCAACATCTTGTCGCGATATCTCGTTGCGCCATCGCACTGACACCCCGAAAGCTTAGCGAGTGTCGCGAAATGATCAATGCCGAAGATGGAATGTCGCAGGTCTGAGTGCGCAATTGCCAGCGGACCCACACACCCGACAACCGCCTAACATTTCATCAGCAGCTTTTGAATCACATCACCCGTGGCAACCAGGGTCTCAAACAGATGATCCGGAGCCGCCGGGCGCAGCTGCTCGCACGAATACACACCCGTCGCCACTGCGACCGCGCGAGCTCCGATGGCTCGAGCACAGCGGATGTCAGCCGGAGTATCCCCGATCACGACCGTATCCTCGCCCGCAACCGCTCGCTGCAATCGCTCACGCACCACCGCCAACGCCACGTGCGCAACATCATTCCGGTCCGCGTGATGATCACCAAATCCACCGGAATCCTCAAAAAAATGATCAATCCCGAAATGCCGCAGCTTGATCACCGCCCCCTCAAAATAGTTGCCCGTCAGCAGGCTCAAATGCACGTCCCCCCGCTCACTCAGCGACTGCAGCAGCTCAGGCACACCCGGCAGTAATCCGCCCGGAAGCAGTCGCAGACAATCGGGCAGCCGATCCAGATATGCCCGCATGAATCGCCGCCGCGAAACATCCGTGGCTGGAATGCCATACCGAGCAAAAATCTCGTCCTCAATGCCCCGGTCAGTACGACCAGCAGTCAGGATCTGCTGAAACGGATCCGCAATTCGGAACTCTTCAGATAATGCCAGCTCCATTGCCCGCTGACCGGCGCCGCCGGTACTGAGCATCGTGCCGTCAATATCAAAAAACAGCACGTGCTCAGACATCACCACTCTCCCAGTTCCTGCTGCAACTCACACCACCGCTGCTCTGCCTCCTCCAGCTCACTCGACACCGAGGCGATCCTTGCGTGCAGATCCATCGCCTTCTTCGGATCCGAAGTCTGCATCATCTCGGCAGTCAGTGACTTCTTTTCCTCGTCCAGTCGCGAAATCGTCTTTTCCAGATTCCGCAGAGTCTTCCGCTGCTGATGCTGATCCTTGCCGCTGCTGCCCTTGTCACCCTTGCCCGCATTCAGTTTACCGGCCGGCGGAGCAGACATTCGGCCCGAAGCCCGCTCTCGCTCGCCATCCTCAATCTCCTTGTTCACATAGTACAGGTAATCATCGTACGAACCCGAATAGTTCCGCACACGACCATCCCGCACCTCAATAATATTGGTTGCCACACGCCTCACAAAGTGACGATCGTGGCTGGTAAACAGCACCGTCCCCTTGTATGTCAGCAGAGCATCCGCCAGCGACTCAACGGTCTCCACGTCCAGGTGGTTGCCCGGCTCGTCCAGCACCAGAATGTTATACGTACCCAGCAGCAGTCCGGCCATGCACAACCGCGCACGCTCACCACCCGACAGCACTCGCACAGGCTTCTTCGTGTGACCGTCCCGGAACAACAGCGATCCCGCCACCGCCAGACATTCCTGAGTCGTCGTGCCGGGCTTCGCCTTGTACTCCAGATACTCCAGCACCGTCTTGTCCTGCGGCAGATTCGTGTAAACATGCTGCGCGTAAACACCAATTTCACAGCCGTATCCCCACTTGATCCGACCGGCAGCAGGCTTCAGGGAATCCACCAATGTCCTGAGCAGTGTGGTTTTGCCCTGCCCGTTGTCCCCGACAATCGCGGCTCGCTGCTGATGCTCGATCTCCAGATCAATCCCGGTAACCACCGGAGTCCCGCCGTAGCCGATCGCCAGCTCCTGGCAGCGCACACAAGGTCCCTGCCGAGGCTCAATCTGCGGCGGACGAATGTGCACCGTCGGCAAGTCCGCCTCAATCTCCTCCAGCGACAGACGATCCAGCTGCTTCTGCTTCGATCGCGCCTGGCTGGCCCCCGTCGGCTTCGCACGATTTTTGTCAATGAATCGCTGCAGCTGTTTCTGCTTCGCCTCGACCGCCGCATTCGTCCGCTCAGCACGCAGCTTCTCAGACTCAAGATGCTCCAGATACGAGCCAATCACACCCGGAAACATCGTCAACCGACCACGGTTCAGCTCAAGTGTGTGAGTACACGTGGACGTCAGAAACTCACGGTCGTGCGATACCACCAGACATGCCGCCGGGAAATGCCGCAGAAAATGCTCCAGCAGAATCTGAGTTCTGAGGTCAAGAAAGTTGGTCGGTTCGTCCAGCATCAGCAGATTCGGATCGTGCAGCAGCAATGCCGCCAGCTTCACTCGAGTCTGCCAGCCGCCGGACAGCCGCTTGACCGGACCGTTCAGATACTCACCCTTCAGCTCAAACTCCGCCGCGACCTCTCCGCACTTCCAGTCCGGCTGGCCACTGTCACGCATCAGAAAGTCCATCGCCGACTCGTCAGCCTGGAACGGATCATGCTGCCGCAGATAACCCACTCGCAAATTCGGTGAACGCGACACCCTTCCACTGTCCAGCTCTTCGTCACCCAGCAGCACACGCAGCAACGTGGACTTGCCGGCACCGTTGCGGCCCACAAATCCCACCTTGACGTTCTCGTACAGAGTCACGCTGGCCTCATCCAGCAGCATCTGATCCCCGTAACTTTTAACAGCATCCGTCAACTGCAGCAAAACAGACATAGCACAACTCAGCAGGTCCCTGGGAAAACGTGAAAGGCCCCGCAGAATACCAACCTGCCACCCCACCAATCAAATCGCTCCGCCAGACCAAACGCGGTTTCCCGTAACCGTCTCAGACCCACCTGACACCACTCGAACGGATCCGGAATCCCGGTCCGACAACAATCCTGGCACGGGACCCGCTCGCCGTGCACAGAACCCGTCGTCCGGGCCGTGCACCCCCAGTATGCTCTGTCCGTTTTTCCGCCGCCCGTATAAAATGCCCCCCAGTGACCGGTTTCTTCAGAGGATTTCCGTATGAGTCCGTCGTGGTTCGCACGTTCCGCAAAAACTGCCTGCACCGCTGTTTTACCGCTGTTCTGGCTGCCCCTCACAGCAATTGCCGCCCAGGACTCACCCGTGGCACAGCCTGACACCCAGGCCGCTCAGGCATCGTTCCTGACCGTACGCGAATTTCTCGCCGCCGGTGGCGCCATCGGGTATGTCATTATGCTGCTCAGCTTCGTCATGGTCGCACTCATTGCCGATGCCGCTGTCTCACTCCGACGCAAACAGTTCATTCCGCCTGGACTCGCAGAAGAAACCCATCGGCTGCTTTCAGAACGTAAACTCACCGAAGCCCGCTCCCACTGCCTGCGCACACCCGGCCCATTCAGTCAGATCCTGCTGGCAGGCCTTGAAGAAGTCCCCGGCGGAATGTGGCCCCCCGTCGAAAAAGCCCTCGAAGATGCCGCCGCCGAACAACTCGTCCGCAGCGGACGCCGCATCGAACACCTGTCCGTCATCAGCACCCTCGCACCCATGCTGGGACTGATGGGCACCGTCTGGGGTATGATCGTCGCCTTCATGGAGTTCGAAGTCAAAGCCAATCCACAAATCTCGGAACTGGCTCCCGGCATCTACAAAGCACTCGTCACCACACTCCAGGGACTGGCAGTCGCGATCCCATGCATCGCTGCTCTTGCCTTCTTCCGCAGCCGCATCGATCAACTCAGCTCCGACGCCCTGGCCGCTGCCGGCAAAACCTTCGCGGACTACCGCCGCCAGACCCAGTCTCGTCGCCCGGCCGGCGGCTGAAGACCGGTCGCCGCAGGTGCCGCTGCCATCGCTGTCCTCGAAATATCCATCAGCCCTGCCGCGCACGCTCCCTGCCAACAGCAAACACAGCCAGCAGCACACCAAGACCCGCCAGCACTCCAGCTATCGCCAGCAAACGCGCCGGCAAATGCTGCTGATGACTGACATCAAGGGCAATCCCCAGCGTCCGCATGACAGGAGCCAGTCGTTCCAGACTCAACAACACCCCATTGTTGCAGAAATGCAGCAACATTCCCGGAATCACACTGCCTGTCTGCATACGCATCAGCCCCAGCAACAAACCCAGCAGGAAAGTCCCAGGAAGTCTCTCGACTGTCAGAGACGCATCCGTAACAACGTGTGCCGCCGCAAATACCGTCGTACTGATCAGCAGCGGGCGAATCTTCCCGGGCAGCAGATTTTCCAGACCTTTCCAGAGAAACCCCCGGAAGAACAACTCCTCACAAATCGCGGGGGCCGCCGCAAGGCACAGCAGCTGCAGCGGTAAGGACGTGTTGCTGGTCAGCCGATCCACCATCTGCCGCAACGCCGGATTGTCCATGATCTTCTGCAGAGCTCCGGAACTGCCGGCCAGCACCAGTAACTCGTACACCGCCACCCACGCAGAACATCCCAGCAGTACCGCCGCCGGAATTGCCACCGGATGAAAACCCGTCAGCTGAAAACCGGCCGTCAGTCGCACTCGCCCCAGTCGCATGGCCACCAGCGGCAGCAGGACAAATACACCTGCCAGCACGGCAGCAGACAGCAGCAGCTGCCCGCTGGTGTTCTCAGGAGCCACCAGGCGCCCCCGCAATCCGGCCAGCACTGCAAACAGCGGCAGCAGAGCCAGCAGGGTACCCAGCAAAATTCGCTGTGGCACGAAATCCAGCAACTGACTGGCCGAACGCTGCTGCTCACGACGATCGGCCGCAAACAGCACCGCGTCGCTGCCAAAAATCCCCGCAGCCAGCCTCAGCGCAGCAGCCGAATAACCAGCCGTGGCCAACAGCGTCAGCAAAAACAATCCAGTCGGAGCAATCCCCTGAAACAACTCACGTCCCAGCAGCACAATATTCACCAGTGGCACAAGTGATAACGCAGCCGTCAGCCGAATCCCCGGCATCAGACTCAGAATCCCCGGAGCAAGCGATACCAGCATCAGCGGAATCAGCCACGCCTGAGCCTCGCGAAAGCTGCGGGCAAAGCTGGTGATCGACAGCAGCACCGAGGAAAAGAACGAAGCAAACACAACCAGCAGCAGCAGCACCTGCAGCAGCATCTGCACACCGATGCCCTGCGGCAGCAGCACACGATCAAATCCCGTTGCCGCCAGAGTCACCATCATGGCCGTCAGATTGATCACCGCCGTCAGTACTGCCACCAGAAACACAGCACAGAATTTTCCGGTGAGCAACTGACGCCGCGACACCGGCGCCGCCATCAGCAGTTCCAGTGTCCCGCGCTCCCGCTCACCCGCCGTCAAATCGATGGCCGGATAAACGGCGCCCGTCATCGTCATCAGCACCAGCATCAGCGGCACAAAGGCTGCCAGCGGTGATTCACTTCTGCGGGCCGTCTGCAGCCCCTTCTGACGCACCATCACCAGCGCATCACCACCAATCTGCACACGGTTCAACAGACCACGAATGGCGGCATCACGATTCTCCCTGAGCCTGAACGCAACGTCCTCGGCCGCCGCCTCGCTGATCGGATCACCAGCCCGGTACAGCACCTCGACGGTATTGGTCCTGTCCTGCGGTGCGTCAACAGCCCGGGCCCGCAGCACAACCCCCACATCGACAACCCCCTCCCGCAATCCCCGCTCAATCAGTTCCACCGGGTACGTGGCTCCCAGATCGACCCGCAGCTGCGGCCTGACTCGCCCCGATCCCGGATTCAGCAGCGGCAGCTCCAGCCCAGGCACCGCCGGCATCGCGGAAGTTCCCGACGTTTGCTCCCCCGCCACCGATGACGGCTCAGTTGTTTTCTCAGCATCATCCAGCCCGGCCAGCATCACTCGCGCATCGTCGAGCGACAGTCGATTGTCAATTACGACATTCGCCTCCGGCGCCGCGGTGCTGACGCCGGAAATCGCAAATCTCTGCACCACCATACCCAGCAGCGGATACACGATCAGAGGCATCAGCAGCAGCGTGGCCAAAGTGCGACGATCACGCAGCGACTCGCGACACTCCTTGCGCGCCAGCCTGACCAGCCGGCGAAACGTCGGAGCTGCAGTGTCGAATGTACGGCCACCGGGAGTGCTCATGGATCACCGCGTCCCTGCAGAACTGTCAGCCTGGCAGCCATCGATGATTCTGCCGGCATCAGATCCAGAAACATATCCGTCAGATGCTCACGACCGGTTCGCTGCTGCAGGTCTGCCAGAGTCCCCTCAAGCTTCAGTTGACCACGAAACATCAGCCCGAAACGGCAGCACAGCCGCTGCGCCTCGTCCAGACGATGAGTACAGAAGATGACGGCCTTGCCCTGCTGTCGCAGATGCGCCGTGTATTCAAAAATCCTGCGACTGCCCACGATGTCCAGACCGCGAGTCGGCTCGTCCATCAGTACCACGGGGGGATCATGCATCAGCGAACGCGCCAGATTCACCCGCTGCTGCTGCCCCGTACTCATACCTGCACAGCGACGGTCCATGAATCCACGCAGGTCAAACAGATCCGCCAGCATCTCCGCACGCGCTGCTGCCTCTCCGTCCGGCACACCGTACAGATCCGCCAGATACAGCATAATCTCACGTGGTGTCAGCCACTGATACAGCCCGGAACTGGAAGACACCAGAGACACGCGACGCTTCACCTCAATCGGCTGCACTGCCACGTCAAATCCCGCAATTCGCACTGTCCCGGAAGTTGGTCGCTGCAGCCCCAGCATCATCCTTAAAGTCGTCGTCTTCCCGGCACCATTCGCCCCCAGCAAACCATAAACTTCTCCCGGGTACACCTGCATCGATACGCCGTTGACTGCCACCAGAGTTCCCGCAGTTGTCGAAAACTCCTTCACCAGATCCCGCACGTCCACTGCCGGCTCCGCCGCAGCGTCAGAGCAGTGATCCGGAATGACATCATCAGGACTGCTGGGAGGCATCGGGCGGAAACTCGACGGCAGAGTGGCTGGCAGAAGACCGCCCTGAACATAGTCCTCCATGCATGGAATTCAATCGGCCGAAGCGGTAAAACACCGGGAATGGGCCGGATTTGTGTGGAATCTTTCGACAATCGGGATGAGATCAGTATGGGCAGAAACAACGGATTCAGCTGGATTTATCGCGTCGCAGGGGCTGCCAGGCAGACTCTGCTGACCGCATTCTGCGCTGCCACCGTCGCACAATACGCCAACGCCCGGGATCCCCAGGACGCCTCGCAAAACTGGCACCAGTGGCGCGGCCCCTTCAGCAACGGCTCAGCCGCACCCGCTGCCACTCCACCGATCCAGCTGGATCCCAAAGCCCCGGGCTGCTGGTCGCTGGAACTGCCCGGTGATGGGGCCTCCACACCCATTATCTGGCAAAATCAGGTGTTTACCCTGTCCGCTGAACGCACAGACCGGTCGGCCGAAACCCCCGTTCAGCCGCACCCGGATGCCAAAACTCAGCCCCCCAACATGTACTATCGCTTCATCGTTACCAGCGCTGATCGACAGACCGGAAAAATCAACTGGCAGAAAATCGCCATCGAACAGGTGCCCCACGAAGGCAAACACACCACACACACCTACGCCGCGGCCTCACCGACCACGGATGGAGAAAGACTGTACGTTTCCTTCGGCTCACGCGGACTGTTCTGCTACTCAATGTCCGGCGAGCTTATCTGGCAGAAGGATCCCGGTGACATGCGCACTCGTTTTGGCTGGGGCGAGGCCGTCACTCCGGCACTGGCCGATGACCTGCTGATTGTCAACTGGGACGCTGAAGAAGGCTCCTTCATCATGGCACTCAGATCAGACTCCGGTGAAGAGGTCTGGCGGAAGGAACGCCCGGATGAAAAAACTTCGTGGAACACTCCGCTCATCACCCGCCAGGACGGTCGCACCATCGCCGTCGTCAATGGCTCCGGCAAAGCCCGCGCCTACTCAGTGGCCGACGGCACCGTCCTGTGGGAATGCGGTGGCCAGACAACCAATGCCATTCCCAGCCCGCTGCAATTTGAAGAATTGGCAATCTGCATGAGCGGCTATCGCAGTGCCGCCTCATTCGCCATTCCGCTGAACAGCTCCGGAGACATCAGCGGCACCGCAAAAATCCGCTGGAGCTTCCCCGAAGGCACACCCTATGTCCCCTCGCCCACACTCAGCGGCAATCGCCTGTATTTCACAGGCAACACCGGTGACATCCTGACCGTCCTCGATGCTGGCACCGGCAAACCACTGCTGCAGAAAAAACGCCTCAGCGGAGTCGGCAACTGCTACGCCTCACCACTGGCCGCCGGCGGACACATCTACATCACCGGCCGTGAAGGCACCACCGTAGTGCTGCAGGACAAACCCCCATTTGAAGTCGTCGCCAGCAGCAGCCTCGAAGGCAACTTCGACGCCAGCCCGGTTGCTGTCGGCAATCAGTTGTTTCTGCGCAGCTGGAACACGCTGTACAGTTTTTCAAAATGATTCGCCCGCAGCGGGCAGGGCACCCGGCAAGCCGCAGCGATTCCTGCCGCGCTGCGGCTTCTGCAACAGCTCTGCCCTGAGCTGGCGCAGCCTTCAATAAGCCTTATCGCTGCTCCGCCAGCACCTTCGCCAACTCACCAGCCACAGCCTTCGCCAGCAGTTCATTCCCCAGTCGATTGAAATGACACCACGGGTCCACATACAGAGTGTCCGTTACCCCGCTGAAAACACCGGTCTGGTCACTGAAGGCCAGTCCCCGGTCTTTCGCCCTGGCTCCGGCAGCACGCAGCTCCGCATATGCCGCACTGGTTACCGACTGCAGTTCCTGACCGTCCGCAAGGCAACGCTCCAGCTCATACTCCGTAAATGGCTTTGAATCCGGGACATACTGATTCGGCTGCAGTACGTGCAGATACGGAATCCCCAGACCTCGACACACCGCCTGCATCTGCTGGGAGCTGCGAATCCAGAGCTCCGCTGCCGCCACCGCCTGCTCCTCCGTGCTTTCCTTTTCCGGCAGTGGACCGTGATGCAGAAAACTGCCGGAATTTGACTGCGAAATCTGCATACCCAGTAGTGACAGCTCGGCTCTTGACTCTTCATCCCGCAAGTGCCACCAGAGCTGATACAATGCCAGCCACCGCAGCGGTGACTGCAGCGCCCGCCTGCCCAGCTGCTGACGTTCAGCCCGCAACGTCAGCAGACGCCACGCCTCCGCTGAAATCCGCGGATCTGTCATCACCAGCGACCGTGCGTGCCAGGAACGAGGATAAGCGATGGAGGTCTTCTGACTCGCGTTTTCAAGAATGCTGAGCGCTCCGTCATTGAATCCATCGATGTTCAGCACCGCATCAAACTCACCTCCCAGAGACAGCACATAATTCAGCGCCATCAGCTGCTGCGGCTGCTTATAGCCCGGCAACGCCAGCCGCACAATCTGCAGCCTGCGTCCCTGCAATTGCGGCAGCGCTGAAAGCAGTTGCCGCAATGTCGACTCCGCCTCCCACGAAAAATTCCAGGCTACGGAACCGCCACAAATCCCCAGCAGAAAGACATTCGCAGAACGTCGACGAACGGCCTCCCCGTCGTCGCGAAATCCCAGCGAATTGGTCTGCACCTCCCGACCATCCATCTCCTCAGCACGACTCAACTGCGGATTATGTACCCAGCCAAGGTACGGATGAATGACCTCAGAAGCACCCTCGCTGACCGCAGCGCCGGTCGCCGCCGACTGCTGACGTTCAATCAGAGTCTCCAGCGACCCATACGGCAGCACCAGCATCAGATAGCCTCGCGCAAGGACGTCGCAGGCCACCAGAGTCAGCAGCAGCATCGCCACAAAAAACAGGCGACGACGACCACGCCGCACTGGACGCGCAGGAGACAGGGCTGGCGGTGACGCGTAATAACCCGATCCGGACATGAGGATTTTCCTGAGACAGTCTCAACTCATTTCACGTCAGCGCGCTGCCGACAGTACCACAAGCTTCGTCCGACGACCGGCAAGTTCCGGCAGCAGACCCGGTGACATCGTCCGCGAAAAATTCAGAATCGCAGGTTCCGATACCGGCAGCTCGCCTACCACGATGCTGCTGACAGGCGGCTCATACAACGAGGCCAGCAGCACCAGAGATTCACAGCCACCGGCACAGCGAATCTCAATCGACTCCAGCTGCGGACACTGCTGCCGCAGCACCTGCAGACCACGTCGAATATCCCACACCCGCATCCCGTCGAGCGTCATCCCCAGCAACTGAAAACGCCGCTGAATCTGGATCTGTTTTGACTCATTGCCCGGCCACGGTCCATGCACGCCCGGACGCAGTGACAGCAATGCCGCCGGCCCCGGGATCCCCTCCGCAGCAGCCTCCGGCAATGCTCCACCCGGCGATACCACCAGCACCACTCGCCGCAGATTCCTCAACTCAGTCCCCGCTTCATGCAGCACACTCATCTGCAGCTCAACAAACGGCTGGCTCTCGAATGTCAGTCTGGCCACCATTAGCTCCGTACCATTCACCTCGACCGTACCGCCAGGCTCCACCCGCACTTCACGACTGACGTCATCCGCCTCAGGCCACGCTCGAAAACAACGGTCCAGCAGCTTTGCTGTATACGTTTCCAGCAGCCCAGGCTGGCCCAGCTGCTGCTCAGACAACGGAGGGGCCGCCGCCACAAACTGCTCGTCAATCCTGGTATTCACCTCATCCCGCGGCAGATCCGCAAAAACTCGCAACTGCGACGGTTCAAAAAACTTTACCGCTGTCTTCTCAATCATCGTCAGATCATTGCGCAAATGCCGATTGAACCAGCGAAAGGCATGCAGATGCAGCTCCTGAGTGTCCGCATGAGGCCCCTCGGTGATCTGCAGACCCAACTGATCACCCGCACCGTACAACTGATAGATATGCCGCACCTGCCGATGTATATCAACAACGCCCTCCAACGGAAAAATCGGATCCTTGTCCGTATTGGAAATCAGCAGCGGACGCGGTGCCACCAAAGCCGCCAGCTTCGCATAGTCCCAGCGATACGTATTCACAAAATACATACAGTCACAATGACCCTCCACGCAGCCATTCACCACGTGATCCCGCAAATTGGTAATGCCGGCTACCGGGACAGCACAGCGGATCCGATCATCCAGCGCCGCTATCCACCAGCTGTAGGCCCCGCCCCCCGAACGACCCGTCACACCAAAACGAGAAGCATCGACTTCCGTGCGAGTTTCCAGGTAGTCGAGCGCCCGAATGCAGTTCCACGCCTCCACGCCAGCCGGAGTATACCCCCGCGAATTCCACCACCAGCGATTCAGCCGATGCGTCCCATGATGCACCCCCTCAATCTCACCAAGCTGCAGCGTGTCAATCGTCAGACACACGTAGCCATTGCGAGCAAACCAGGCGCCGTGGTGCTGGTAATGAGTCTTATTTCCGAAACTGATGCCATCCTTCTTCACCTGACCATGACCACACACATACAGAACCGTGGGCAACGGGCCCGCCTGCTGCACCGGCCGATACAGATTACCCGTCACATACAAGCCCGGCAGTGACTGAAATTGCAGACGCTCAACCACAAACTCAGGATGCTCCACCACGCCGGTCACAACCGGCTGCAGCGGCAGTCGGCGGGGCAATGGATCCAGCCCCAGCATGTCAAACAGCTGCTGTCGCAGCACCGGCTTTTCACGCTCCCAGTCGGCCAGAGTTTCATAGCCGGTCAGTTCGTTGGCCCGCTCCAGCCCGGTGACCTCAGCCTCAAAAAAATCGGACAGTTCCGGAGCATCATCGAGCGTACGCCCCTGAGCATACGCGGTAACAGATGCCGCAATCAGGGTGAAAAGCACCCCCAGAAGCCTCAGAATTCGTTTCATGGAATTGCCCTGTTCAGAGACGAGGCGACCGATTGACCTGCATGACCTCCGGACGGTGCCTGGCCGCCCGAACCAAAAGTGTATCGCGGGAAGGCATCGATGTGAACCCGCACAAGACCCCCTGCCAGCACACACGACACGGAGTCTGCCCGCAACCGAGCAAGCAGTCCAGAATCGCGAATGCACGCCAATCAAACTAAGCAGGCACGACAGACGAGCTTTAATGACTGAAGAAATGGGCGGTCACTGCCCCCTCACCGTCAATCAGGAAATACAGACACCCGACGTCACCCAGACTCATGTTGAATCGCCCCCACTCGCCTTCACCAAATGGCTGAGGCCAGTCGTCAGGAAATGCCTCCATTCCGATCAGTGGCCAGAATCCTTCATGCGGACCACTCGCGTAGTGCAGAGAATGCAGTGCACACAGACACTCCGCCTCACCCCGCCGCCACACTGGTTCATCCAGCTCGAATGAACCCCGGCCGATCTTCGTGCTTCGAGTCATGGCAAAGTACCACGGCAGCCAGTGCCCCGCCTTGTAAAACACACGCTCAGCCCGCGGATACTCAACCGTTCGATGGATGTGCCCGGAGAGCTGCGGCACCACAAAACCCGGACGCGGACACTGCTCGGCGGTCATCGGGGACCTGAGCTTTACCGCACTGAATTCAATGTGCACCTTATCCGAATCCCAGTAGCCGTGCTCGCCCGCAAAAAACACCAGCATCACCTTGCCAGGCAGTTTGTCTGACACAATGTCCGTGGAATCCACAAAGCAGAACTGCGCCACAAAAGTGCAGGGACGGCCCTCATGCATCGGCCACGGCTTCGCTGACTCGCGATGCGGAGTCCCACCCAGTCTCGTCAGCCACGGACGCTTCGCCGGCTCCACACTCCATAACAGCAAGTCCACCGGCACCGCCGGACCCGGCAGACCAGACCCCCGACGACCTGCACCGCCACACTGCTTCCGCACCAGCTCAATCATGCACAAATGTGCCGGACTGGTGATCGGAGTACCATGAACCTTCCATAAATCCAGAGGATCGTTCGGATCCGTCGAAGCAAACCGCTGTGGTCCCCGAGTATTAATCAGCATCTCCATCGGAAACACCGTGGACCAGTAATCAAAGTCCACCTCGGGATGCCGGATCACCTCGTTGCGAGGCAGCGTCGGGACCGGTACCGCAGGCCCGCCGGCAGGTTTTTCCTGCTCAAGCATGCGGACAGCCTGAACCATCATCTGACTGAACTGACGCGCATTGAAAATACGCTTTCAGACTGGGTGAAAACAGCAGCAGAAATCCCGAGATAACTCGCAAAATCCCGAAACTCAGCATCAAAAGACCTGGAAGGGCAAGCCAAAGATTCAATCTGCCAGCCTCAGGCCTCCAGACCAGCACCAATGGAAACAGACCCAGTAACCCTGCTGATGCTCTCTGCAGACCGGAAATGACCGACAGCCACCCCACCAACTGTACAAGGATCGGTTCGCCCTTCCACAGCGAGCAAATTAGTGCCGTATAAATCAGCGGGCGAATCACACCACTAAACCACGCCACATTCGGAAAATTCTGCCACAGCCCAACCAGCGGTGGCCACAGAGTGTCCAAAATCAATAACGTCGCAACCACAAAAAACAGCCTGCGACCTCGGCGTTCCGGATCAGACATTCACAGACTCCCGCCCCGCACGCACTCAAAATGACAAACCCAATCCCTCACCAAAGCTCCCTCAGACTCCACTCGATCCACTCATCACCACACCCCACTCCCACACATTCGCAGCCCCTCACCGACAACTGAACACTGAAAACTGAAAGCTATTCCCCCGCCCTGGCAATCCGCTGCTGCCTGCTCAGCCACGCCATTGCCGCCGGTGGCAGACTTTCGTGCCCGCCATCAAAAATTGTCACCACAGACGGCCCCGCACGTCGACGCAGAAAAATCTTACGTCCCAGCTCCACATCCTCGGCCATGTCGTCCGCAGTCGGCTGCTGCAGCTGACGATCCCGCACCAGCTGCTGGATTTCCAGGTCGCTGATCTCCGGTCGCTGCAGACCACGACAAACAGCATTGAACGCCCACAGCGAATGACTCACCGGAACTGAACCTGTATGCCCATCCTCCACGCCAGCCCAGATTGACACGGGCAACGTGGTCGCCTGATGCAGGTGATACACCGGCGACCGATCCCGATATTCAGCATCAATCTCCGGGGATGTCCCCGGAGCCCCCAGCAGGGATTTTTCAATCATCTTTGCATACTTGCCAGGTTTGCCATCCTGAGTATGAAAGCGGTGCCACTGTGCGAGGTCCGTCGGCCCCACCCAGGCTGATATCGCGCTGAAACGTTCCGGATGATGCCCGGCCATCAGCAGTGACATGTGCCCGCCTCCGGAAACGCCGGCCAGATAAATGCGTTCCCGATCTACCTGCCACAGCTCACAGGCATGCTCAATCGCATCCAGAATATCCTGCCTCGCAAGCCTTGAACCGCAGGCCTGCGGCGACTGATTAATGCCGCGAAAATTCGGATGCAGCCAGATCCAGCCCCGTTCCGCACATGCCTTCAGCCACTTGCTGTTGTCCTGCGTATAGTCCGAACTCCACGAATGCAGAAATACAAACAGTGGTGTCTTCTGAACCTTCGCGGTGTCGGGAGCCCACGCCAGAACCGGCTGTGATTTTCCATCCAGCGAACTGGGAATGTCGTACTGCAGCGTTGCGGGAAGTGACGCTTCAGACTCAGCCGCATCGTCAGCCAGCAGGCACGTCGAGACTCCGCCGCTGCAAACAACTGACCACATCACCACAGTCAGACAGACTAACTTCCGCACGCCAGCACTCCCAAAAACAACTCAGGCCAGCCGGGCCACGTAACGCGCAAAATTGTTCAGAATCGCCTGCCAGCCTTCCCGCTGCTGCTCAATCGAATGCATCGTCTCGGCAGCAAACGTCACACGCACTGTCACGCCGGCATCCTGTTGCAGGAACTGCACCGTCGCACTTCGCTCACCAAAAGAATACTCCAGCAGCCGACAGGGCTCGACCGCCGTGTATGTACCCGCAAAATCAAAACCAAAACTGCCGTCTTTGGCTTCCATGCGGGACGAAAAACTGCCGCCAACCTGCAAATCAACCATCGATGCAGTCGTGTGCCAGTCATCTGACGCTGCGTTCCAGTGTATGATGTGCGCCGGCGAGGTGTACGCGTTCCAAACCTTTTCCACAGGCGCAGCAATTGAGACTTCAACAGTGATGTTCATGGGATTCTGACATCAAAGAATGTGAATGAGGCAGGCGCTCGACAGCATGACGTGCCCCCGTTTCGCTGGCAAGCCATACCGCCGCAAAAACATCCGTCCCTCAGACACAGCGGCGCAAACGTTCCCGCAATCGCCCGGTCAGCCGCCCAAATCGACCTGCACGGAATCGAGCCCCATCACTGTCAGGTTCTCGTGCCGACAGATCTCCGCTAATCCGGCCACACCCGTCGGCAACCGCAGCAAAGTCGCTCGCCACGGTTGCCCCACGACAATCGGTCGTGACACTTCAGGTACCCCCAGAGCCTCCGCAGCCGCCGTCGTGACCATCCCCAGCACATCCTGAATGTCCAGATCCGGATACTGGCGAAGCAGCGACTGCAGCTCCCGAAATATGCTCAGGTCAGGGTTTGTCGAACGACCGTCAGTGCCCAGCACCACAGACACTCCCGCCTGCCGCATTCTGCAAAACGGATGCGGCGGATGCCGAAACCAGGCATGTGTTCTGGGGCAGTAAACCACTGTCAGCTGCGGATGCCGGGCCAGATATCTGATATGCCCGTCACTCAGATAATTGCCATGAACCACCAGACTCCGCGGTGCCACCTGCAACTGTTCAAGCAGCTCCTGCGGATCACGCCCACCCGGAAACACCTGCGAATCCCAGACACCCAGCCGCTGCAGCAATTCAGCAAAAGGCCCCGTACCACACTGCAGTAACTCCAGCTCCTCAGCCGTCTCCGCAAGATGCATTGCCAGCGGTGCCTGATACCGGCAGGCCAGCCGCACCAATTCCTGCAGCACCTGCGGATGCACCGTGTACGGAGCGTGCGGGCTGATGCCGGCCACCAGACGCTCAGCCGGGGCAGCACTGACCGACACCGACCGCAGGTGCTCGTGCAGATCCGACAACTGCCCCGCAAAACGCTCCGGTGTCAACGCAATCACCTCGCGGAACAGCACAGCGGAAACTCCCTGCCAGGCACTCAGATCCGTGGCGGAATGCTGGCCCGTCACGATGTCGCCCGCCAAACGCACTCCGGCTTGTCGACTTTCCTTTACACCCGCACGAATCCGCTCGCGCTGCTCCATGCTCACCTGACCACGCCATGCCAGCACGCGACCAATCCAGTCGGGAAATGTCCCGGCGGAGGAAAATGGCTGCTGCAGCGAGGAAAACTCGAGGTGCGTATGGGCGTTCACAAGGGGCGGAATCACAACCAGCGGCTGAATTCGATCGCCGGCCCGACACGGACGGATATCCGCCACAACTCCGGCCGTAATCGTCAGGCAGCAGTTTTCTTCAGGAGCCTGACCGGGATTCAACAGCCAGCGCACACAGATCCGACTGGTCTCTCCGGAATTTTCAAACAGGTGCGAGGCATCAACCGCAGCAGGCATGGCGAGTGTCGTGTGTCGGGGTCGGGGTCGGGGTCGGGGGTCGTCCGCATCATCCAGCCATTGAACAACGGGATGCAGCGATTTACAAACGAATGGACCTGTGTCCCCAGCGCAGCAGACGGCGAAACTCGGCTGCCGCACAACCCAGTGATGGCAGCATAATCAACGACCGATACCGGCGGATCAGCAGAAACACCGCTGCGTTCCAGAGCACTCGACCGATCAGATAGGCCACCGCTGCCCCCATCGCGCCGGACAGGCGACTCAGTCCAAACACCAGCAGCAGCTGCAGGGGCAGATGCAGAGCCAGACAACGACCATACAGTCGTTCCAGTCCCGTTGTCTGCATGACCGGAATGGTCGGCCCCGTCAGGCAATCCACCAGTACCGCCAGCAGCAATGGCAGCAGCATCCGCGGCACATCCGCATAACCGTCTCCCAGCAGCTCATGCAGCAGCGGTGTACCGGCCAGCAGCACAACAGCCGCTGTGGCCGCTGCCGAAAACGTCAGTGTGGCTGCATGACGTGCCAGCAACTGAGCACCCGCCAGATCACCATGGTGGTGCATGCGAGCAAACCCGGGCATCAGACTCAGATTCAGAATGCCCAGCGGCAGCGAAGCAATCCCGGCCGCCATCAGCGCCCATGAAAACTGAGCACTTGCAGCAAAACCCGCTCCGGCTGCCACAGCCACCGGCAGACACCGCTGAGCCAGCAGCACACCAGTGGCCACCAGCACAAACGGCAATCCCTCACGAGTCCTGTGTCGGACCGCACCACGCTCAAAAGCTGCGGCCTGCCACGCATCACGATATACAGCCCCCAGACGCCCGGTGCTGACCGTTACCAGCCAGACTCCCAGCGTCAGCACCGCAGTGCCGATCGCAGCCGGCACCGCGGCCAGCGGCAGCCGCAGCAGCCACAGCAACCCCAGCAGCAGCAGCGACAGCAGCGGAATCAGAAACTGTTCCGGCAGAATGGCCGAACGAGTCCCCACCAGCGGAATGGCGGTCCACTGCCGCAGATATGTGAGTGTCAGCGGCAGCGCCATCAACACCGCCAGTGTCAGCGTCCTGCTCCACGCCGAATACCCCATCGCCGAGCACGCCGCTGCGGTCAGCAGGCTGCCACAGGCGATTACCAGCGCCGGCCACAGACTGCAGCGATGCGTCAGCGACACCTCAGAGCCAGCCGCCTCCCGTCCAATGATCGACAGGCGTCGTACCAGCACACGATCCGTTCCCAGCGGTGCAGCCGTGGCAAACAGCAGGGCCAGTGACAGGGCCGCAGAGAATTCACCGTACTCGGTCGGTCCCAGCAGCACTGCAGTGGCCGTGGTCGAAGCAAACAGCAGAGCAATCCCCGCCGCTCGAATCACCATCGTTCCCAGTGCATCCGAGGCAATGGAACGAGTCGCTCCAGTCGGCGGTGGAACACTCGCTGTTTCGCTCATCTCTGATGCCCTCGACACCACAATCGCCAGTGCCGCTCACGCTGCGCGACGGCGTTCACCCGCAGGCAGCGGCAAAATCGGTGCCGGCTGCAGAAATGGCGTCAGCAGGTCATGCCGCCGACACCACATTGCCAATTCTTCAACCGACATCGCATTGTCCGGTGAACTGACGTAAGCCTGGTCCACCGTTCGCGATACCAGGTCATCGTAGTCGTAGCTGATTTCTTCATACACACTGCGAAATGCCGGAAGCACAGCGAACATCTCCGCCAGCTCCACCGTCCGCCGCGTCTCCTCATCACTCATCAGTTCCTCGTACAGCTTCTCGCCCGGCTTGGCTCCAATCTCCGTGATGGGCATCCGAGCCGCACTGAAACCATGCTGCTCCGCCAGCTCATCCACCATGACCCTCGCCAGATCCGCAATCTGAATCACCGGCATCTTGGTGACAAAGACTTCCCCGCCCCGCGCCTTTTCCGCCGCCGACAGCACCAGCCGACAGCTTTCCTCAAGCGTCATGATGAAACGAGTCATCCGGCGATCGGTCAGTGTCACCGGTCCTCCGGCCGCAATCTGCCGAGCAAAAATCGGAATTACCGAACCGCGGGAACCCAGGACATTGCCAAATCGGGTGGAACTGAAAATCGTGCGACGCTGCATTTTCAGGCTGTTGGCCGCCGTAAACAGACGCTCTCCCATCAGCTTCGATGTACCCATCACATTGGTCGGATTCACGGCTTTGTCTGAACTGGTAAAGATCACCCGTTCCACATCATTGTCCAGCGCCGCCTCAATCACATTGCGCACGCCGACAATGTTGGTCTGAACCGCGTCAAACGGCGCACGCTCGCACAGTATCACATGCTTCAGAGCTGCCGTGTGCAGCACAATGTCCACGCCCGCAAACATGCGATTCAGCTTGTCACGGTCCCGAATATCGCCGATCTGGCACAGCGTGCGGACCCTCTGCTGCGGGTGCCGCCGCGCGGCTTCCTGCAGCTCCTGCTCCAAAAAGAAAATCTCAGACTCATTCGTATCAATCGCTCGAATTTCACGCGGCTGACAGTCCAGCAGCTGACGCACAAGCTCGCGACCCACTGTCCCGCAGGCACCCGTGACCAGAATCGTACGATCAGTGAAAAATGACATGCCAGCCTCCCTGCTGCTTCAAATCCCGGTCGCCCCACTGCCCACCCCGACACCCGTGTCAGGCTGCTCGCTGACGATACAGCTCCGGATTGATCATCGCGGTCATCGCCTGCACGTTCAGATCACCACCCAAAAACTCAGAAATACGATTCACCACTGCCGCCGGTGTGCTGAGCAGGTCGTTGTAGCTGATGTTCATCAGCTCCAGGTGCTCCTGCGACGGCAGCCAGCCATAGAAATTCCGCAGCTCACGCTCAAACATGGCTTTCATCACGGCATCCGGAATGTCCGTTGTGATGCCCTTGCGCTCCAGCATCTTCTTCTGCGATCGCAGAATCTCGTCCGTATTGCGCCGCATAAAGATGACGCGATAATCGCGATCCGCTGGCAGGTGCCGCAGCAGACGATAGACCATCTTGACCGAACAGCCAGCCGCCTGATCCAGCCACCCGGCATCCTCCTCCAGACTCTTGACATCCTCAAACTCATAATACCCGTTGGGATTGTCTTCATCCGGAGTCCGCTGCTGGTCGGTCAGTGCCGAAATTCCGCCAGCCTCCAGCATCCGCATCATCAGTGAAGTTCCTGAACGCGGCAGACCAGACACGATGGTGATCCAGTCACGAGCCTGAGTTTCCGAGGGCTCACCTCCCGGCTCCACCTCAGCCGCAGGCGCCGGCATGGCGTCGGCAGCGGCCTTCAGCAGTCCCAGCAACTGGCCTTCCGTCAAAGCCCCCGTGCGACGACCGGCGACCTGACCACCGGCCAGGGCCACAAACGTCGGCACTCCGCTGATCTCATAACGAGCCGCCAGTGCCGCATTGCGGTCGATGTTCACACTGTACACGTCCGCCCAGTCCGCCACCCTCGTCGCCAGACGATCCACCACCGGCTGCATCATTTTGCACGGCGGGCACCACGAGGCCATAAAGTCCACCAGCACCGGCCGGTCGGATTTCAGCACAACGTCTTCAAAATCGGCTTCACGAATTTCCATGACTGCCTGCTCTCTGCCTGTTCGTTCTCTGCCTGATTCATTCGCATCTGACGGGCTGCACTGCCCGCCGTCCGGCTGCAACCGCCATTCAGGCTGCCGGCTTCCAGCGTTCCAGCACCTTCATTTCACCGTGTTCCCCTGACCAGCGAGTCTTCGGAAACAGAGCTCCCCGCTGAGCCAGAATGCGGGCACGGTTTTCCGGCTGCAGCATCACCCGAAACAAATGCCGCACCTCGTCCGCAAACCCCGACTCCGAAGCAAATCCGAACCGATCCTGCAGCTTCTCGTGAATCACCTCGTACGGATGCTCCTCAGACTCCACTCGCGGATTCTCAATTCGCTCTACTTCAACATCCAGACCGAATTCGCGTCCGATCGTCGCCACCATCTGCGCGATCTGCATCACACTGAACACGTCGGTTACCTGATTCACCACATCGTACTGGCCGGGATCCGGCGGAGCCGCAATCAGTCGCGTAATGCACTGCATCGCATCTCTCAGAGTAATGTATCCACGCGTCTGATTGCCGCTGCCATAAATCGTCAGCGGCATGCCAATGGCTGCCTGCGCCACAAACCGATTGACCACCGTTCCCCACCACTCATCGATGTCAAACCGAGTATTCAGATCGGGGTGCGCCTGCAGCTCCTCAGACCAGTTCCCGTAAATCACTCCCTGCATCACGTCATAGCTGCGGAGCCACCAGTACTTGCAGGCTTCATACACACTGAATGTGCCCTGCACTTTGCTCACGTGATAGAAACTCACCGGGTCGCGGGGAGTCAGTTCGCCACCAAGACTCCATTCCTGCCCCTGATACTGCAGTACGGCATCACCGGGGAACAAACCTTCGAAAAGTGGTCGCCCGGTCAGCGGACTGCCATATTCACCCATCGTGCCCAGTTTGATGATCGATGCTTCCGGAGCATGGTCGCGAACCCCGAACAACAACCCCAGAGTCCCCACCACGTTGTTCTGGATGGTGTTGACCGCCTTGTCCACGTCCGCCATGCTGTAAGGAGCACTGGGGATTTCGGCAAACTGCACGATCGATTCCGGCTGAATCTCACGGATATACGCAAACAGTGCATTGCGATCCAGCAAATCCATTTCGCGGAATTCAATATCCACACCCAGATGCCGGCGAGCAGCTTCAATGCGTTCCTGCATTGTGCGGATCTCTGTCACGGACTGAGCTCCGCGTTCCGCTACCAGTTTTCGTCGCAGCATATTGTCAATGCCGTAGACTTTACAGCCCAGCTTCGCCAGCTTCAGAGCCAGCGGCCAGCCGAGATATCCGTCCATTCCCAGGATCAGCACCTTCATGCCGTCCAGCATGTAGCCACAGTCCGTTTTCTTCCACTCGCTGCAGGATTCAAAGGTGATGGACAGCGGATCGAAGTAGCCGATTTCCGGACGCCGTCGGCATTCGACAACCAGCTGACCTTCCGCAGCCCGTCGAAAAGCCGCCTGCCCGCAGGCGCGAAAATCGACATGCCCCTTGAATTCCACCGCCGGACAACTCCAGCACGTCTGACCGGCATTATGACACGATGACTGACTCATAGTTGGCTTCCGTTCCGTTTTCCATCACTGCCGCTCAGGCAGCCTTCCGCAGCGCATGAACCTCGGGCTGCAGCACCTGCAGCACGTCTTCCACTCGCATCTTTTCCGGAATCGCTCCGTGCTGACTTCCCCGCACAAAAAATGTGGACTCTTCGTGAGTATGGCGGCCGTTGATCAGCGTGGGCTCGATCAGCTCCTGCAGATTCATCCGGCCGGACAAAGCCACATCCGTCGCCGGCAGGGCCACCAGATCCGGTGCCCGATGCGCAAACGGACCGCTGTAAATTTCGGATCCGCGAAGCACCTGAGAAACCACCGGACAGCCGGCCACCGAAAGCTGCAGCAGATATCGCTCCAGCTCCTGCAGCAGTTCTTCCGCCTGCTCAGCCTGAACCGCACCACCCGGATAACGGCCCTGACGATGCAGGTAGATACGACCCGGGTCCATGGCGAAGGCGCGAGTCTCCGGCAGCAGGTCACCGTACGATGGGCGAGCTGATGGTCTCAAATGCAGATAACCGGCCTCAGCCAGCAGACAGTTCACATTGATGCTGCGACGCTGGCGGGCAAAACCGTGGTCCGAAACCGCTGCCAGCAGCGTGCGATCATCCAGACGCTGCAGAATCTCGCCAATATGCCGATCCACCTCGTGATAATAATCCAAAAACGCCTGGTGCAGCGGCGACGTCGGATCCTCGAAGTCCTCCCACAGATAGTGATTCAGTCGATCCGTGCCCGTAAACACAAACATGATCTGCTGCCACGATTCGCGATCCCAGTGGTGATGCAAAGCCTGACAGCGGGCTGCCATGACCCGCCGCAGCTCCTGCACAAATCGCGGCTTGCCCTGCTCCAGCAGACTCATGTCAGCATCCACCGCGTACCCGATGCTCTCCAGCCACGACAGCTGCTCGGATGGATGCACCGCACGCTTCAAATCCAGCGCTACAAACCCCGAAACGAGCATGCCGTTCATTGGCTGAGCCGGATACGTCTGCGGAACGTTGATAATCAGCGAAGGCCCACTGTCAGGTCGGGACCAGAATGGTTTTGCCCGAAAAGTTCGGGACGACGTAAAGCCCAGCGAATAACTGCCGTCCATCAGGTCGGTAAACCCAAACACATTGTGGCCCCCGGGATTCTGCCCTGTAATGATGGAAGCCCAGGCGGCCGACGACACTTCCGGCAGCGAAGACTGCATGGGCACAAGTGTCCCGGACTGCAGCAGCTCGCGGCTGTGCGGCATCACGCCACTGTCCGCCAGCTGCTGCCACATCCACCGCGGCAGCCCGTCAATTCCCAGCAGAAACAGATCCATCCTCAGCGGTCCCCCTGTGTATTGTGTGCTGCTCAGACTACAGATAGCCAAGCTGTCGCAGACGTTCCGCTACCGCGTCCGCATCTTCCTCATCCATGAAGGCCTCAGCACCACAGTCCTCGGACAGCGTGCACAGCAGACAACGCAAACCGCGGGCCGTCAGTTCACGCACCACCGTATGCCCGAATTCATTTGCCGACTCGACCACCACCACGATTCGATCAGCGTCCAGTGATGACAGGCTGCTGAAGCAGGACGGGATCGCAGCATTCCACGTCACACAGCAGGCCTCTTTCGTCACCTGCAGACTGCAGCCGGAACCTGAGTTCGAGCTGAACTGCAGGTATCTGGCACCATGGGCGGTCGCCAGTGCCTGGCCGGAAAGATTCAGAATCAGATCACCGCCAAGCAGCACTTCCGTGATGGAAGCGGCGGTACTGGAACATTCGGTGGTGGCAGTCGTCATGGAATCCATCCCTGGTGACCTTTCCGCAGCAAAGGAAGTCCTTCGAGCCTGCGGTCTGACAAAACCTGCGCAATCCCTGCGCGGGTTCCGCCGGAACTGTAATCTCCGGCGGATTCTGACACAACAGAAGTTTTGGCGGCAAAAACTGCCGCTGTTTGCCAAATCCTGAAACGCTGATGAACTGGGCAGCCTGCGATGTTTGGTCACTTGCCAAATGAACATCGGACATCCATTGCCTGGAAACGGTCAAGGCGGTAAAAGTGCCACGTCTGTCGAGTATCCCACATGGCGACAGGCACTTGGACCGGCAACCTGATACAGCAGTCAAGGATCGCGAGTTGCGGCATTCGGAATACAAGCCCGGGGATCTGATAATCTACACGGTGACGAAGCAAAGTCCCCACCCGGGCCCTCGCGCGCGCGGCATACAGCCCTCGGAAGGCGGCGAGGACTATGCGTACGTTGTGGACAAATTCTGGATGGTGCTGGAGGTTTTGGGTGACGACCAGCTGCTGCTGGCAACGCGACGGGGCAAGCGTCGCACCGTTCTGATCACGGATCCCATGCTGCGGAAAGCCGGCTGGTGGCAGCGTTTGCGCTATCGAAATCGCTTCCCCGGACGCGAACTGCT
>SXXK01000452.1 GCA_005791255.1 Planctomyces sp. | reverse complement strand
GGGCACAGAACTGGGTGAATTGCAGGAGCGAATTACTTCGACGAAGAACGGTGCCATTACTTCGGTACAGGCCGTGTACGTACCGGCGGACGACCCGACGGACCCGGCTCCTGCGACGGCTTTTGCTCACCTTGACGCGTTCATTTACCTGGAGCGTCGAATTTCTGAAAAGGGTATTTACCCGGCGATTGATCCGCTGGCTTCATCCAGCCGAATTCTTGATCCGCAGTATGTTGGCCAGCGGCACTACAATGCGGCTCGTCGAGTGCAGCAGACTCTGCAGCGGTACCGCGAACTGCAGGACATCATTGCGATTCTTGGTGTTGACGAATTGAGCGAGGACGACAAACTGGTTGTGCATCGCGCTCGTCGTATTGAGCGATTTTTGTCGCAGCCATTCCTTGTGGCGGAAGTGTTCACGGGCAAGGCCGGCAAGATTACTCCGCTGGCGGACACAATTCGCAGCTTCGAGGAGCTCTGTGACGGCAAGTGGGATCATCTGCCGGAGAGTGCATTCATGTACGTGGGTGCAATCGAAGAGGCAGAAGAGCAGTATAAGCGTATGCAGGCTCAGTCCTGACGGCTTTTGATTGTGTCCTGAGCGTTGTGTGCTGGAGTGAGATATGGCCGATCTTCGGTTAGTGCTGGTGACTCCGGAGAAGACTCTGTTTGACCGTCCGGTGGCATCTTTGCAGGTGCCGCTGTTTGATGGTGGTGCGGGTGTGTATCCGGGGCGTGCTCCGCTGGTCGGTCGGCTGGGTGCCGGAGTGCTGCGACTGAGGGGTGCCGGCGGCGAGTCTGAGTCGTACTTTATTGACGGCGGGTTTGTTCAGGTGAAGGGGCCGGTGGTCTCTGTGCTGACGAATTCGGCTGTTGAGTGTGGTCAGATCAGTCGACGTGTTGCCCAGCAGCAACTGTCAGCGGTGCTGGCGGAGCGAGCGGCTCTGGACGAGGAGTATCGCAGCAAGGCTCGCAGGATTGAAACTGCTCGTCGTCGATTGCAGGCGGCGGGTCGGGAATAGCTGCCGCAAGCTGGGATTTTCAGGCTCTGATTATTAGAATACCGGAGTCCGACATGTTTCATGTCGGGCTCCTTTTTGTTTCGTGGGGAGTATTTTTTCATGGACAAGTTTGATCCGCGTGTGGATTCGCTGGTGATGGAGACCAGGACGATTTGGGACAAGTCGGTGGGAAATTTGTCTGATGAGGACCGGCGCTGGGTTGCTCGTTCGATTCATCAGCAACCCCAGCTGGCCTCGAAAGTCTCCTATGAGCGGACTCATACAGGATTTGCGCGAGTGATTCATGTGACGGTGGAAGACATTCAGCGGCTTTATCTGGCAAAGACCTGAGGCCTTGTAAGTTTTGGGGAGCAGCAGCATGAAGCCGGGATGTTTTGGTGACTTCGTGGCTGTGTGGCGACTGTCGCTGCTGTTTTGTGTGTTGTTTTCCGGTGGCGCGGTCACAGCGGACGAGTCGTCGGTATCGTCGCCGATTTTTGTTTACTGCAGTGTGGCGGACGAGCGGTCCATTCATTTGCTTTCATTTGATGCAGAGAGTGGTCGTGTCGCGCGGAAGGTCAGTCTGAAGACTCCGGGTGAGCCGGCTGCATTAACATCATCGGCGGACGGTCGCTGGCTGTTTGCTTCGATGCGCGACACCGGGCAGCTTTGCAGTTTTGGAATTGAGCCTGCGACTGGTCGTCTGACTTTGATCAGCACTGTTGAGGCGGGGGCTGATCCGGCGCAGATTACGCTGGATCGAACCGGTCGTTATCTGTTTGCCGCGTATTATGTGGCAGCGAAGATCTCGGTTCATCAGGTTGATTCGGATGGTCGGATTTCTGAGCGGCCGGTGCAGGAGCTCCCGACAGCCGAGAAGGCTCATGCCATCGTGCCTGATCCATCGAACCGTCTGGTGTTTGTGCCTCACACGGGTCCGAATCGCATCTATCAGTTTCGTTTTGAGGAACTGGCCGGGCGACTGCTGCCTGGGTTTCCGCGTTTTCTGCAGCTTCCTGACCAAACGGGTCCTCGTCATCTGGCGTGGCATCCAACGTTGCCGATTGCGTATGTGGACAACGAGCAGGGAAATTCTGTCACGGTATATACATTGCGGGGCAGCAGTCTTGTGCCTGGCGAGACGAAGTCAACGATTCCAGAGGACTTTCGGGGCCAGAACAGTACAGCTGAGATACGAGTGCATCCGGATGGTGAGCATCTGTTTGTTTCGAATCGCGGTGTGAATTCACTTGCGGTATTTCGAATCAGTGCTGGCGGTGACCAGTTGACTGCGCTGGAGCAGGTTCCCTGTGAACCTGTCCCGCGTTCTTTCGCCATAGTGCCGGGTGGTCGACATCTGTTGCTGGCGGGCGAGGCTTCCGGCAACTTGCAGGTGTTTGAGATTGGCGGTGTGCGGGGTTTTCTGCGGGAGGTGGACAAGCTGCAGGTTGGGCAACGGCTGTGGTGGGTACATGCAGTGCAGCCCGCGGTCAGGGCTCGCTGACCGCATTCTTCAAAAAATGGGGCCGGGCATCCACGGGCAGAATTCTTCGTCGCCGATTCCCTGTTGTTCGCTGAGTGTTTGTTCGCCGCTGGCGACTGAGATGATCTTTTCGAACAGTCGAGTGCCGGCGGATTCGACAGATTCGCCGTCGATAATTGAGCCGGCGTTGATGTCCATATCGTCCTGCATGCGATTGAACAGCTGGGTGTTGGTGGAGACTTTGATTGTGGGGGCGGGTTTGCAGCCGAAGCAGCTGCCTCGTCCGGTGGTGAAGACAACGATCTGGCAGCCACCCGCGACAAGACCGGTGACGGAGATTGGGTCGTACCCCGGGGTATCCATGAAGGTGAAGCCACGGGAGGTGATGGGTTCTGCAAATTGGTAGACGTCGAGGAGTGGGGCGGTGCCGCCTTTCGCGACAGCGCCGAGTGATTTTTCGATGATGGTGGTGAGGCCTCCCTGTTTATTGCCCCAGGAGGGGTTGTTATCGATGGAGGCGTTATTTCGGCGGGCGTAGTCTTCCCACCAGCGGATGCGTTCCAGCAGTTTTTCGCCAACCTCGCGGCTGATGGATCGCCGTGTCAGCAGTTGTTCAGCGCCGTAGACTTCCGGGGTTTCTGCCAGGACGGAGCCGGCGCCGTGGGCTACCAGCAGGTCGCTGGCGTATCCGAGTGCTGGGTTTGCGGTGATGCCGCTGGCGCCGTCACTGCCTCCGCACTGCAGGCCGAGCGTCAGTTCGGAGAGTGGAATGGGGACGCGGCGGACGTCGTTGGCGGCGGGCAGCATTTCCCGCAGGACTGAGACGGCGCGATCTACGGTTTTGCGAACGCCACCGACTTCCTGGATGTTGAGAATCATGGGCAGGTCATCACGACCGCCGGCGAGGGCACCGCCGAGTTGGACCAGTCCCTGAGTCTCCTGCAGGTGTGAGGCCTGAGCGGTTTCGCAGCCGAGTCCAAGGACGATGCAGGCGGCAATGTTGGGATGTCGTGCGAATCCCGCGAGTGTGCGATTGAGCAGCAGGTGATCATCGCTGTTCCAGGCGAAGGCGCAGCCGCTTTTGTGGACGATCGGTATGACGCCATCAATATTGGGGTAGCGACTGAGGTCGGTGCGTGCCAGTTCCTGTGCAACGTAGCGGGAGGTTGTGGCTGAGCAGTTGACGGTGCTGATGACAGCGATGTAGTTGCGGGTTCCGGCCGAGCCATTACGGCGGCGGAAGCCCTGAAATGTGCGTGCCGGCGGTACGGGGAACTGCAGCAGTTCTGTGGAGAACTGGTAACCGGCACGGTCACGATCCAGGCTGACGTTGTGGGTGTGCACCCACTGTCCGGGGGCAATGTCGCAGGCCGCGGACCCGATGGGCTGTCCGAACTTGCGAATGGGGCTGCCCTTCGGAATGGGCTGAGCAGCGACTTTATGAAACAGGGGTATGGGTTCTGTGACGGTGACTGCGCTGGCGCCGAATGCGAAGTCTTCGCCTGACCTGAGTGCCCGGCGGGCGACGGCAATGTTATCGGAGGCGTGAAGAATCAGCACAGAGGAGATGTCTGACACCGGATTGGTCCCTGTTGTGTGCCGGGAAAAGTGTGCGGACGAACAAATATCGGATCAGTGCCGCGTTGCCACGGGCAATTCTGGAGGTTTGGGTGAATTCCCACAAGCCATGAATTGGATGGTCGTGCTGATTTGGGTGCGGGGGTGGTTCAGATGTCGCAGACGCTGGCTGCGTGTCGCAGCGCGAGCACAGGATCGGCCCATGTGGGCAGAAATTCCTGTGCGACGAAGCCTGTGTATCCGGTTCTGAGGATAGCCGCCATGACAGCGGGGTAGTTGATTTCCTGCAGTTGATCAAGTTCTTTTCGGCCTGGGTTGCCGGCGGTGTGGTAGTGTGCAATGAGCTGGTGATTCTTTTCGATTCGGCGGATGACATCGCCGTTCATGATCTGGACGTGGTAGATATCGAACAGCAGCCTGAAGTGGGAGGAATCCATGCGGCGTACCAGATCGAAGCAGCGTTCGACATCATCACCGAAATACCCCGGGTGTCCTTTCATGGGGTGTGAGTTATCGAGGGAATTCAGATGTTCGAGGCACAGGGTGACGTGATTCATTTCAGCGTAGTCGATGACGCGTTTCCAGAGTTCGAGGCAATTGGATTCTGCGGTGGCATCGGACATTCCGCGGACCGTCATGCCGGTGAATGTGATGACTTTTGAGCATTGAAACTGGGCGGCCGTATCGATGGCTGCTCGCAGTTTTGCTTCGCATTCGGCGTGATTGCCGCGATCCACCGGGCCTGTGGCGAAACCATGGCTGCTGACGAGGGAAATCTGCAGTCCTCGGCTGCGGGCTTCCGGGTAGAATTTGCGGTCAATCCCTTCAATGCCGGTCAGTCCGATGCTGAGGCAGTGTCCGATGAGGTCACTGGTGGGCATGGGATTGAAGCACCATCCCATGACGGACTGGCGAATGCGTCCTTTTGAGATTTTGAAGTCGGGGTCAATTGCTGGTGCAGTTGTTTGAGGGCTTTCGTCCTGAATCGCAGCGGCGGTGCCTGCGAGGGTGGTGTATCCCGCGGCCGCAGTGACAGCGGTCCGAGCGACAGAGCGGCGTGAGATTTTTCCGGGGCGGAGCATGGTGTGGGCTTTCTGTCCGGTGAGAAGTGATGGAGGCGAATCTGCGGGATCCCAGTTTGACGGAACCTGTCCGGAATGGAATACTGGGGGGCAGGTAAATTTCCTGACCTTCCTGCGGAAACTGTGCCATGCATTACAGGCTGTTCTGGGCGTTGATTTTGATGGCTGGTGCTGATGGCTTTGGTGCTGACGAGTCGTTGACCGGGAAGCCTGCCGCCATCACCGGAGAGGCCAGCGCCGTGCAGCCTCCGGAGCCGTCCGTTATTTTTACTCGCCCCGCTTCCCGCGGTGAGGCAAACGTGACGACTGTGCGGCAGGGCGACGCAGAGATTCCTCTGGTTGTGGTCCGTGGCACACCGTATGAGATGGGGCGACAGCTGGGGGCAGCCTTACGGCAGCAGATCACCACGTTCATTCCTCCGGCACTGCAGGGCATCTGCGGGCAGTTGGGGGTGACTGAAGAGCAGTTGCAGGAGGTGTGGAGCCGCACGGCGGCCTATGCGGACGACAGGCTGGAGCAGGAGCTGGCGGGTGTCGCGGATGCTTCGGGACTGCCCCTGAAAACTCTGCAGGCCATGCATGCTGTACCGTTGCTGATGCCGTATTCGTGCAGCAGTATTGCGGCGTGGGGTGATGCGACGGTGGACGGGCATCTTTACCAGACTCGCAATCTCGACTGGAATCTTGAAATCGGTGCTCACAATTTTGCGGCGATCGTGATTTATGTGCCGGACGCCGGCTCGCCGCATGTGGTGCCGACGTTTGCCGGTTTCTGCGGGGCGCACACCGGAATGAATTTTCATGGAATTGCGCTGTCAGAAATGGGTGATGCGTCGCGAAAGGAGGCGCCGTATTTTGTTCATGCTCCGCATTTTACAGCGTTCTTTCGCACGATGCTGTACGACGCAAAGTCACTGACCGAGACGCTGGAGATTTTTGGTCGTCAGCCGATGACGAAGCGGTATCACTTTGTGTTTGGTGATGGTCAAACGGATCGGAGGGCTGTGAAGGTGCGGGCGCATGCACCGGAGCCGGCGGATCGGCGAGTTTTGATCTGGAAGGACAACGACGCGACGGATGAGTTTGCTCCGAATGTTCTGAGCTGTGTGGTTTACAATGATGAGGGGCGTGGTGCATTCCCGACGCTGAAGAGCGGTCACGGCAAGCTGAATGGGGAAGCACTTGTGAAGCTGGCGAATCAGATTCCGATCCGTGGCGGCAATGTCGTAAACGTGGTTTACGACGCAACGGCCCTGAAGATGTGGGTGACTTACGCGAAGGGGACCGAGGAAGCGTATTTGCGTCCGTCGGTGCTGATTGATCTGCAGCAGGCAGCCGGTATCAGGACTCAGGCGGGGCAACCTGTTTCTGCACCGTGATCAGCAGGCGGCAGTGCATGCCTGCAGGACTTCATGGGGCTGAGCAAATCCGATGATGGCTGAGCAGACAGCGGGGTGCTGCAGCACGAAGCGGATGGCCTCGGTCACAGCGTGACTGGCTGGCTCGGCTGCTGCCAGCGACTGGGCTTTCTGCAGGTCGTGCTGGTACAGGTCCAGTGGAAAGAAGGGGGTTGTGAGGGTGTGGGCACTGGGAGGATTTCCGGCAACGGCTCCGCCAGCGAGCACTCGAATTGCAAATACCCCAATGTCCAGTCGCTGGCAATCGGCGAGGAGGTTGCCGTAATCCGTGGGGACGGTGTCGGGTGCCATGGGCATTCCGGCGCTGGGATTGAGGCGATTGAAGGGGATTTGCAGTGTCTCGAATTGCTCGCTTTCCAGAACCTTTCGAAGCGCGGCTGGTTGACCTGTGCCGGTGAGACCACAGCAGGTGATGATCCCGGACTGGCGGAGTTCGTTGAAGGCAGCGGCGACGCCCTGTGGACCGAGCACTTCTTCGGGTGTCAGTGAAAATGGTTCCTGATCGGGCTGTTCGGTGATGGCATTGTGCAGTTGCAGCAGGGTGATGTGAGATCGCTGCAATCGGCTGAGAGATGCGGTGATTCCTGCTGTGATCTGCTGGCGGATCGAGGCACCGGAGGATCTGTGGATCCGCACTTTTGTGGCGACTTGAATCTGCTGTTGCGGGTCCAGTTGGCGGAGTGCAGCACCGACGGCTTTTTCCGATGTGCCATTGCCATATCCGGCGGCGGTGTCGACCCAGTTAATGCCGCTGTGTATGGCGGCTCGCAGAACCTCGAGTTGCTGATGAGTGTCGGTGCCGGTCATGAGCCCGGAGACCGGACCGGCGCCGAAGCTGATTTCGGACACGAGGAGACCGGTTCGACCGAGACGACGCTGGATCATGTTGTCGGCTTTGCAACTCGTACTTGAGAACGCGAACTGCGGTCATTTTTTGGCAGTGGCCTGTTCGGCGGGGGCCAGCCAGATGACCAGCATACCGACGGCGTAGATCAGTCCGGTCCACAGCCCGATGGCCGAATACTCGCCACCGAAGGCACTCATCCGCAGCCCGACGAAGACGCTGACGGCGGCCGCAGCGATGCGACCGGCATTGAATGAGATGCCACTGCCTGTGGCGCGTACGTGGACGGGGAACAGTTCCGGCAGGAATAATGGCAACCAGCCGAAATATGCGACGCCGCAGAACCCCAGCAGAAACACGGCCCAGTCGAACCATGGATCGCTGGGCTGCATGAGACCGAAGAGTGTGGAGCTGACGGCGAAGGTGGCGAGGCTGATCAGGAAATAGGACAGTCGTCGTCCGGCGAAAGTGGCAATCAGTCCGCCGAGGAGGCTGCCGAAGACCGCGCCGCTGGAGCGACTGATCATAGTACGGGCTTTGTCACGGGGGCTTTGTCCGTTTTTTTTCTTTTGCAGCGACGCGGGTGTTCCGTTCCGGGCGGCGGTGGCAGCGGTCTGTTCGGCCTGTCGGGCAGCTGCCTGGTCTCGCCACGGAACGACCCAGTTGGCGTTGGCTGCGGTACCGATGACGGGGATTGACCCCAGCAGGATCCCGATGAGCGTTCTGGAGAGCAGTGGGGGCCTGAAGAGCTGCCCGGTGACAGATTGCTGCGGCGTGGTTGCCTCGCTGCTGTCACCGAAGTTCCGCGGTGCGTGCTTCTGAGTCAGCCAGCGTCGCGATTCAGGAACCGCCAGTAAAATCGCCAGTCCCAGCGCTGCCGGAGCGCCGCCGACAAACAGTGTCCAGCGCCAGGAGTCCGGAGTGACTTCGAAGATCAGGCCAAGGCAGCCCAGCAGGACGAAGCCGAAGTTTGCTGCGGTTCCCATAACCCCGGCCAGCAGGGGGCGTGATGCACCGGGCCAGGCTTCGGTCACCAGTGAGACGGCATTCGGCCACGTACCTCCGAATCCCAGCATGGCGAGAAATCGCACGCTGCACATGACCACGGGATCGGTAATCCACCATGCTGCGAGGGTCAGCAGTGAGTAGCACAGGACACTGGCACCAAGTGCACGAGTGCGGCCGATGCGATCGCCCATCAGGCCGAAGATCCAGCCGCCCGTCGCCGCCCCCAGCATGAATGCCGCCTGATTCCAGGCAAACCATTCGGTGATGACTGTTTCCGGAGTTCCGGGCGGGAGCAGCGACAGCATCATCTGACGGTGAATGAGGACAAACAGGGCGTTTTCGAGGCCCGCGAACATCCACGCAGCGAAACCGGCGGCCAGCACTGACAATCGCTGTGCTCGATTGAATCCTGACTCGGTCTCAGTCATCTGCAGGCTCCGGCAAACACAGATTCCTGCCGAACTGAGCAGGCTGAGCCTTTCAGTATCGCAGCAGCCGTTGCGGGAATCCAGCGCAAAGGACGTGAGGGTGTTCGGGGAATTCGGAGTTAAGGTTCGGCAAAACCTGCCGCCCCTGCCGGTCGTGCCCCGGTGTTTCCTACACGTCAGGAACAACCGACAGGAACCAAAAAGGCAGAATTGCTTATCCAGACGGTACGACCCATCCGATGGAGTGGTTGTGACTTTCTGTTGCGCTGCAATGCAAAGTGTCTGAAAACCAGAGGCTTTGCGGGTGGCAGGCGGACTGAGCATATCAGGACTTCCGGTGCTGGCGTTCACCGGGAGAGGTTCAGACTCGAGCGTTTAGATTCAGTGAACCACCGGGACGGTTTCCCAGCAGAACGAGCGCGGTCCGAAACGGAAGGTACCTCACGGAGGAGAGCTTTCATGAGAAAGTACGGTAAGTGGTTACTCGTGCTGGGCGTTCTGGCAGCCAGCCCGGCTGCCGCCAGTGCGGATGGGTTTCTGGGCGGAAAATTCAAACCGTTGATGCCGTTCTCGGGCTCTGCTGAGAAGGCTCGAAATCAGGAGCTGGCCAATGAAGTGGCTGCAGCACTGAAGACAGCACAGGTTCGCGGCACTGGGATCGAAATCGAAGTCCGCGAAGGGGCTGCGATTCTGAGTGGTTCGGTGAGCGATCCGAGTCAGCGTTCGCTGGCACAGCGAGCTGCCGGAAGCGTGCCGGGGATTGAGCGGGTTGAGAATAACCTGAAATACATTCCTCCGTCCGGTGGCCAGCCGATGATCGCTCAGGCGGCTCATCAGCAGTCAGCAGCCAGGCAGCCTTCGATGATTCAGCAGGTTGCCGCTGAAGCTCCGGCCCCTGCAAAGAAATCGAATCAGGAAATGGCCGCAGAGATTGCTCAGGCAATCCAGAGCTGCGGGGTCGCCTGTGACGAGATGACCGTTCGATTCAAGGACGGCGTCTGCACCATGGAAGGCTCGGTCGCGACCGCTGCCGACCGGCAGGCTCTGCATCGTGCTGCTGCCTCAGTTCCGGGTGTTCGTCAGATGAATAATCGTCTGGCAGTTGCCCAGCCTGTGGCTCGCGTGTCAGCTCAGGGTGCTCCCCAGCAGATGATGGCTCCCCAGCAGATGATGGCTCCCCAGCAGATGATGGCTCCGCCTCAGATGATGGCTCCTCCGACACCGGTTGCCATGGGGCCTGGCCCGATGATGATGGGTGCTCCGGGTGCGCCGCCGACTGCCAGCGGATATGCTCCGACCAGCTTCAACAACCCGAACCTGCCGAACTACGCGTGGCCGGCCTATGCGGCCTATCCGAACTCGGCTGCAGTGAGCTATCCGACGCAGTACAGCGCCAGTGCCTGGCCGTACATCGGACCGTTTTACCCATATCCGCAGGTTCCGATGGGATGGCGAGAAGTCTCCCTCGAGTGGGACGACGGATACTGGCAGCTCAACTTCAACAAAGAGAAGGACAGCTGGTTCTGGGTCATGAATCCCAAAAACTGGTGATCCTGCGGCTGCTGCAATGCAGCAGATGCGGACGTTGAAAAAAAAGCAGAGGCCCTGAAGAGCGATCTTCAGGGCCTCTTTTTTTGTTACGGCTGGTCCGTTTCAGCTCAGCGGTTAAACAGAAAGCCGGGGCTGTTGATGAGTACCCACATCAGGTCTTCAGCGGCCTCTTTCGGAGTACCTGCGGCACCGAAGTAAGTTTGAGCCTGCTGCAGTTCCTCAGCGGAAGGCTGACGGCAAAGCACCGACAGGTAGATCGTTTCGATCAACTGTTCTGTTGTGGCGTTGGCTGCCAGGGTACGAGCGATAATGCCTTGTGGATGAGCGATGGCGTCGCCGATGGTGGCGCCGTTCACCATATTGAGTGTTTGTCCGAGGCTGACATCGCTTGTTCGTTCGCATTCACAGGGTGATTCCCGGGGCGGGCGTCCGAACATATCAAGGAAAGCGACTTCGACCTGCGGGTCCGGAAGTTCGGCAGCGCGGAAGCCCGCAGGCACGCCCGGCAAGGCTCGCGGAGCACCGGCGGCCTGAATGATCGAATCATAGAGCTGCTCGGCGGCCAGGCGACGGGGCAGTGCGTGCGAGAAGTTGCTGGAGTCGTCTTCATTCCACTGATTGGATTCCAGACTGCGCTGATAGGTCACGGAGGTGCAAATGAGGCGAATCAGGCGTTTCAGATCGTAGTTATTGTCAATAAAGTCCTTCGTGAGGGCATCGAGGAGTTCCGGATTGGAGGCGGGGTTGCCGGCGCGGATGTCATCCACCGGATCGATAATGCCGCGACCAAAGAAGTAGCTCCAGTAACGGTTGACGATACTTTTGGCGAAGTAGGGATTTTCGTTGGCAGTGAGCCACTGCGCCAGTTGTTCGCGACGCGTGGCTGAAGTATCCACGGCTCCGCCATGTTCGAACGGGAACCTGGGAGATGCGGGCTGGTTGCTGTCGGGATTGACGACCGGCACTGCGGAACTCATCGTGAAAATGAATTCATCACCGTCGGGCAGGGGACGTCGTCCGACATCTGCCATCCATGCGGCAAGTTCGTAGTACTGGCGCTGTGTCCAGCGTTCAAAGGGGTGGTCATGGCACTGGTTGCAGTTGAAGCGGGTGCCGAGGAACACCTGGGTCATGTTTTCCATGACCATTTTGGGTTCGCGTGCAATCCGGTAGTAGCTGGCGGCCGGATTCTCGAAAGTACTGCCGTTGGCAGTGATCAGTTCAGCGGCGAACTGCTGATAGGAGCGGTTGGCTGCGACTGACTGACGAATCCAGTTGCGGAAGGACCAGACACCGCGTTCGGTGAGGGTTTTGCGGCGGTTGAGGAGCAGGTCGCTCCATTTCAGTGTCCAATGTTCCACATAGCCGGAACTGGCCAGCAACTGGTCAATTTTGGCGGTGCGTTTGGCCTGTGTTTCCGTCTTGTCCTGCAGGAACGCCTGGATCTCTGCGATTCCCGGTGGAACGCCGGTGATGTCGAGCGAGACGCGGCGGAGGAATTCGGCATCACCAGCGAGGTCCGAGGGAAGAATCTTCATCCGCTGCAGTTTGGCGTGCACCAGTCCGTCGATGAAATTCTGTTCGGGCTGCGGAGTCCACTGATAGCCGTCGCGGTTGCCAAGGATGGAGATCGGGGCTGCGGCGTAGTTGCCTTCGTAACGCACCAGAGCGGCGGCTTCGCCACGCTGCACGGCGGTAATCAGCCCGGTTTTGGAGACGGTGGCCACTTCGAAGTTGCTGGTATCAAACACGGCGTCGCGAGTGACATCGCGGGAGCTGCCATCCGAATATTCGGCGATCACAATCAACTGCTGCTGATCGTGTCGAAGCTGCAGCAGCGGAGTTGGAGGGTGCACTTTGATACCGACCACGCGAGCCGAATCAGTCCTGTAGCTGCAACCTTCGGCAATCCACTGTTCCAGCACGCGATAGGTGCGGGACTGTTCGTCGAACAGGAAACCGCCTTCATGCGGCACCCCCTGAGTAGGTTTCAGCAGCATCAGGCTTTGTGAGGGCTGCGACCGATTGAAGCGGCGCCCGGAGATGTCGTCGACGAGTGCGCGGTAGTCGTAGAAGGAGTCGTAGCCGCGGAGTGAAAGCTTGAAGCCGTTTTTGCCGTTTGCCGAACCGTGGCAAAGCCCCTGATTGCAGCCCGATTTGCTGAGCAGCGGATTGACTTCGCGTGAAAATTCGACAGCGACGGGGTCGATCGACGTCACCTGGACCGGCACTTCGATCGTCTGGCCGACTGCTTCCACCTTCAGTGTCCCCGCGCCTGCGGCGAGGGGTGTCAGGTAATTGTCAGAGTCGAGGGTGAAGACCGGGGTCTGGGTGGAGAATGTGGCTTTGGAGGTGACGTCGATTCGCTGGCCATCGGAGGTGACGCCGGTCACCACGACACGACGGGCATCTCTGATGGAGGAGATAACCACTGTGGCGGGGAAGACTTCGAGACTGGCAAATGTTCGCTCGGCCGAGTTGGCGGTGGCAGCCGGCTGCTGAGCCACAGCGGGGGCAGAACCAGAACAGCACAACGTTACGAAAACAGCCGACAGGAGCAGTTGTCGCAGCAGAGGCAAAGGCATGGCAGGATGTCCAGCGGAAGGAAATCAGGGCCGGCTGCGGAAGGCAGTGCTTCGAACACAGACCGGCAGGATGTGCCGGAAAGCATACCTTGTGAGTGCGGGGAATGCGAGAGAAACCGGGATTGGCCGGTGGTGGAAGCCGGAATTTTCGGTTGCTGCGGCGGTATTACTGG
>SXXK01000451.1 GCA_005791255.1 Planctomyces sp. | reverse complement strand
GACACCCAGCCCGCAAACTTAAAGCACCAATATAACCGGCCAGCAACTCGTCCGTCTCCTGCCGCAGACGCCGAAAGAATTCCGACTCACCCAGACGGCCCGCCTTCCGCACACTGCCACCCAGCACAATCCGCCGCGGAGAAAGCACACACGTCAGATTCATCATCGCCTGAGCCATACAGCGAATCGTCACCGACCACGCCGCGTCATCCGCTGATAACTCCTCCACCGCACATCCCGCCCGCTTCGCTATCGCCGGACCCGAACACAATCCCTCCCAGCACCGACCATGATACGGACACACTCCCGGAAAACTGTCCCCCGCCACACCCGGCAACAGCATGTGACCCATCTCCGGATGCATCAACCCGTGCAGCAGTCGCCCACCGGACATTCCACCACCACCAATCCCCGTGCCCACCGTCACATACACAAAATCCTCCAGCCCCCGCGCAGCACCCCACCGCTGCTCACCAAGCGCTGCCCCATTCACATCTGTATCCAAAGCCAGTCGCACGCCCGGAAAGCCCCGCAGCAACGGCCCCGCCAGGTCCGCACACTGCCAGCCGGGCTTCGGAGTCGTCGTGATGCAGCCCCACGTCCCCGACCCCGGCTGCAGATCCAGCGGACCAAATGACGCCACTCCCACCGCCGCCAGACGACCCCAACGCTCCTGCTGCACGCCAAACCACCGCACCACCTCAGCCATCAGCCGCTCAGGATCAGCCCCCGTCGCAAACTGCTGACGCACCAGCAAATCCCTGCCCGATCGCCCGCCAACTGCACAAATAAACTTCGTGCCACCCGCCTCAATCGCTCCCACCAGCTCACCACATGACTCACTCATCGCTCACCACCCCGCGACCACGCCGATCGTAACGCATGCACCTCCACCGAATGCACCACCGCAGTTCCACCACGCGCTTCAAGATACAACCGCCGATTCTGCGAATCCACATTCAACGGCATCGGCACATAACACAAACCCCCACTCGCAAATACCTCCACTCCCGTTCGGTCACACAACACCCGCAAATGCTGACGACCGGACTGCAGCGGAGCCGCCACGCGATGACCCGCCACTACCAGCTCCTGCTTCCGCACATCATACTCCACCACCACACCACGCACCGTCAGCACCACCGCTCCCGCCGTTCCAGGCTCAAACTCCAGCTCCACATCCGCCAGCTCCGACTCCATACCCTCCAGCGGATTCCGCTGCCCCGGACGCAGCTCCAGCTCCCCCAGCGACTGCACTCCCCGCCGCAATGCTGACAACTCCCGCACAGGAGCAAATGTCAAACGCACCCCTTCTGTCGTCTCACGCAATCCCAATTCCAGCGGTATCGTCATGCTCTGATTAAATGGCATCCCACGAGTCTCTGTCTGCCACCAGCCAATCAGAATCCTCCGGCCGTCCGGAACATCACTGAACGACTGCGCTGCATAAAATCCTCGACCACGCTGCCCAGCCAATCGCTGCTGCTCCGGCTGAAATCCAACACCATCAAACCCACCCACCCCATACTCTCCGTTCGCAGCCAGCAAAACCCACTTCCGCCGCGCTGCTGCTCCATCCACCGACAACTCAAAAAAATCCGGACACTCAAACAGATAACGCCCGCCAACCGCATCACCCTCTGTCACACTCGCCAACTTCCAATCCCGCAAATTCGGCGACACAAAAAAATGCACCGTATGTCGCCCCCGCTGCTCCACATACAACACCATCACCCACTGCCTCGTATCCGCATGCCAGAATACCTTCGGATCACGATTGCCACCCGTCACCTCACCCAGCACCGGATTCCCCGCATACTTCACAAACTTCCGACCATCCGTGCTGTAGGCCAGACACTGCACCGTCGGACTGCCCGCAGCCGTGTAAATCAGAACCAGAGGCGGACGACCGTCCGCCCCAAATCCACTCGTGTTGTTCCAGTCCACCACCGCACTGCCGCTAAACATCGGACCCAGCTCATCCGGCTGCAACACATCACCCAGTTCCTCCCAGTGCACCAGATCCCGACTGACCGCATGCCCCCAATGCATATTACCCCATGACCAGCCATAGGGATTGTGCTGGAAAAACAGATGATACTCGCCGTTGTAGTACACACACCCGTTCGGATCGTTGTTCCAGCCCCGTCGCGGCGAAAAATGAAACTGCCCCCGCAACGGCTCACCATACAACTCCGCCGCGTCCCGCAACTCATCACTCTCACCCACGTTCTGCAATGCCGCAGAATCCTCATGCAGACGGTCCACTCGCAGTGTCACCTCGCGGTCACGCCACCCGGAAATGTCCAGCGGAGCCCACCAGTCGACCGCACCATCCGCCAGCTCTATCTCGTTCTGCACCACCGGCTCACCGTCCACCAGCAACGTCACCACTCGCTTCGCTGCACCATTCCGCACAGGTAGCTGCAGATATCGAGTCTTCGCACGCAGGCTGCGCTCCACATTCATCACATAACCCCGCGGACGCACATCCGTCTGCACAATCTGGTCCACATTGATGTGACCCCAACTGCCTTTCGCCCCGTCCAGTACTCGCACAACCGCCATCCTCCCTGACAACTCCGTCAGATCAAATGACTCAGCAACCAACTGCTCTGAACCACCAGGTACATCATTCGAACCCGTCGCTGAACGCACCACCCGGACATCCACCAGCAACTGCAGGGCCAGCTGATCACTGCGACCTCCGCCAATCAGAAATGACAGATAACCACGCTCGATACGAAATACCGGCGACGTCAGTGTCCCCGTCGCATCGTCTCCGCCCACAAAGGAATTCACCAACCCAACACCCGCAAAACCATCCACACTCATCTGGCCGGGCAGGGCACCACGCGCCGGACCGGAACCAAATGCCTCCCCCGTCACCTGCCACTCACCATAGGTCTCACCCTCAAAATCCGCCACCAGCAGATCATCCGACGCCTCGACGATCTCTGCTCCCATATCACATAACCCACACACCACCGCCAGCAGCAACAACACCAGCCGCCAGGCTCTGCCACTCTCCGTCATCTCCGCTGCCCCAATTCGCCTCTGTCTCTCACTCGCTGCCACCAGACCGCCCGGGGCTCAGCCCGCATTCTCCCAATCTCACCCAGGCTGGCAAACCAGCACTCAGGAAATCTCTCGCACCTCACGGAACGTCAGATTCACCCGCTCGCCCACCACTCGCTTCGTCTTCGGGACACAATGCTGCCAGTAACGCTGCATCGTCCCACCCATCACAATCAATGTCCCGTGACCAACCGCAAATGTTCGGGTCTGCCGAGTCTCATTGTGGCGGATCCGAAACTTCCGCTCCGCACCCAGAGACAACGATCCAATCACTTCCCCCATCTCAGGCTCGTCATCCGCATGCCAGCCCATACTGTCCTGACCCGTCCGATAACGGTTGCACAAACAGTAATTGTAATGCCCCGCCACAGACTGCACTCGCCCCCTCAGCCACTGCAACTCCTCCAGCCACGGCAATGCCCCATAATCCCGACCAGAATACCGATAACTCACCCCCGCATCACCATAAGACGCAATCAGCCGCGGCTGCAAATGCCCGAAAATCCCCGGCAACTGCGCCCACTCACATCGCTCCAGCAAAACCCGCAGACTCCCATCCGCCTCAGCCACCGACAGAAATGCCGGTTCATACAACAGCCAGCCACCCTCACCCAGATCCAGTCGCTGAAAACCCGCTGCCACCGCTGCCACCTCGCCTTACAGGCCCAAACATCGAAAAAACCTTGCCTTTGCCCGCAAAAACCATCAAATGTTGCCCAAATCCCACCGGAAATCGACACAAACCCGAAAGGAAGATACGCCGATCACCGACTTCTGAGCCAAATCGCATAGTAGGATATTTACTCACGAACTACAGTTTCGTTCCCTGTCCCAACCTCTTTTCCCGAAGGCATCTGCCCATGTCACACAACAAACGTTCCCGCAACCGTCAATTCACCAGCGCCTGCCAACTGGAGATCCAGGCACTGGAAACCCGCCAGCTGCTGACCGCCGACATCATTGACAAAGACCCCGATGCCCAGATCGTCATCATGCCCTATGCTGCCCCTGCAGTCGATGGCGGCACCGTGTCCGTAACCATCTCCCGCGCCGGGGACATCACCCTCATCGGGGACGACAAACCAAACCAGGTCAGCGTACAAATTGCAGGCAGCACTCTGATCGTCGACGGGCTCCAGGCCACCAAATTCCGCCTGCCCGGACAGACTGCTCAGCCCGTTCTCGAAGTCCCACTCCCCGCCACCGTGCGCAGTCTCACCATCAGCCTCAGCAGCGGCTCCGATAACCTCGATGTCAGAGTCGGCTCGGACGCGACCATCACCCGCGATATCGCCGTCAGCCTCGGCTCCGGCGAAGATTCACTTACCCTGCAGGTCGTCAGTGCTGACCTGAAAGTCAACCAGAATATCACTGTCGATCTCGGTGCCGGAAATGACTTAGCACATGTCTTCACCGCTGACGCCGCCAGCATCTTCGCCGGTCGCGACATCACTATGCGCGGCGCCGCCGGAAATGACTCCATCATGGCCGGTGACGGTGACTTCGTGGATCTCGACAACCTCTACAGCGTCGAATACTTCCAGGGCCTCGAAAACAACTCCGAAATCCCCCAAAACCAGCGCATTCGCGCCGGACGCGACTTCAACGTTGATCTCGCCGCCGGAAATGACCGCCTCACGCTGCTCAATGTCGAAT
>SXXK01000051.1 GCA_005791255.1 Planctomyces sp. | reverse complement strand
TTGTACATCCCGGCAAGACGTGCTGATCAGTTTGTTGCACGAAGCCGCACAGCGGGCTGCCACTTTCATTTCAGGACACACCCCCTGAAGAATTACACAAAGTATTTCACCTGCTGAACTTGCGCCAAAAACGCCGCCCCCGCGCACAGGAATTCCGCACACCCGTGTCCGATTGGACCACTGTTCGCATTATTGAATGGGCGTCGAAAGTTCATCGGTGACGCAGCGGGGCATCTCCCTGAAGTACCTGTTCGGCGCCTCACACAAACAGGCCCCTGACCACTCTTGTCGAAGTGAGCGGTTGGTGGATTCGACCCTGAGCGTGTCCTGGCAAGGAATGCCAGATGAATGCGACTGTGCTTTCTCTCTCTCCCTTGTAACAGATCAACAAAGAGTACGAACATGATTAAGAATTTCCTGAGTGATGAAGCTGGCGTAATTTTGTCAGCTGAAATCGTGCTGGTAGCAACTATTCTCGTTCTGGGCATGATCGTCGGCCTGGGCGAACTGCAGAGCGCCATCGTTGGCGAACTGAGCGACGTCGCTTCCGCTTTCGGTAATGTCGACCAGAGCTACAGCACTTCCGGCTGGGTGTCCTACAAGGCCTCCGGCGGAATCAAGTCCCGCACCTACGGTGCAGCTTACTACGACGTTCCGGACGAGTGCGACTGCGACGAAAACCTGACGATCGTGTGCGACGATCCGGGCGAAAAGACAAGCGACAACTGATTTGTTGTCGTTTTAATCCCCCCCGTGGCAAGTAACTTTGCCACTCGAAGGCAGGGTCGCAAGGCCCTGCCTTTTTTTTTGCGCGCAGGAGGCCGAACTGTGATGACAGATCTTTCCGGACTTGCTGCCCTGCCTGATTTGCCGCCCTGACAATGCCGCGATATGCTCAGTCGCCATCGTGCGACTGCAGTGGGTCGTACGGCAGGACGTCGCTGTTCAGGGAAATTCGCCGTGAAGACTTTTCTGTTGTGTTGCCTGTTCGCCGCTCAGACCTCAATCATTTGTCTGGGTCAGGAATCAATCCCGAACATTGGGCCTGTCGGTCCAGTCCAGAAACTCCAGTCCGGATTTGCCTTCACAGAAGGACCTGCAACTGACTCCGCGGGCAACTTCTGGTTCACGGACATCCCCAACAACCGCATTCACAAAGTCGACGCCTCAGGGACACTCAGCGTTTTCGCCGAGCCATCCGGGCACTGCAACGGCCTCATGCTGCACGATCAGTATCTGTTGGCCTGCGAAATGGACGGTCGTCTGAAGATGTTCCGCCTCGCAGACGCTCAGCAGTTTGTGCTGGCAGCGGAATTTGAGGGAAAACGATTCAATGCTCCCAATGACCTCGTCATCGATAACACCGGCGGAATCTACTTCACCGACCCTCGCTATCGCGCCCCGGAACCCTGGCCGCAGGGGACTGAAGCCGTCTACTACCGGGCTCCCGATGGCAAAGTCACCCGGCTGATCAGTGATCGCAAGGCTCCCAACGGCGTGATTCTCTCCCCCGATGAAAAGACGCTGTACGTCATCCCCAGCATGGAAAAACAAATGTGGGCGTATCCCGTGGAAGCCCCAGGAAAGCTGGGGACTGGCCGAGTCCTGGTGGAACTGCGACAGCGTCCCGGCGAAACCTCCGGCGGCGGCGACGGACTGACCATCGACACTGCCGGCAACCTCTATATCACTTCAGGACTCGGTATTCAGGTTGTTTCGCCGGCAGGACAGATCCTCGGCGTCATCACATTGCCGGAGCAGCCGGCCAACGTGACTTTTGGCGGGAAAGATCGTCGCTCACTGATCGTCACCGCACGCACTTCCGTCTACAGCGTTCCAATGACTGCCACCGGACATGTGTTCCCGGGTGCACCGATTGCACTGCCCGAACCGCAGCAAAAGGCTGCAGATTCAGAAAAGAAGTGAGCCACCCGGCATCACGGAACCACCGAACTCACAGTGCCCGGATGGACTCATCCGGGCACCCGTCAGCTCGAAACTGCAGTCATCAGTAAAACGCCGTTGCCAGTTTCCGACGATAATCCGAAGCCAGTTTGGATTTCGGCCCCATCACTGTCAGCAGGCCCACCATCGCTTCCTTGGCCTGAATTCCTACGCCACCGCGATCTGCACGCACAAGTTCCAGCAGCAGTTCGCAGGCTTCTTCAAATCGGCTGTCTGCTCCCAGGGCCTCCGCCAGCTGCAGCCTCGCCTGCAAATCCCCGGGGTTTGCTTCCAGCGCCTGCTTTGCTGCCACCACCCCCCCGGAATCCTCCACCTGACTTCGCAGTTCCAGCTGCTCCTTCAACACCTCTGCCTCGGGCTCCAGATAACCACGCTTCTGCAACTCTTCGATAATCTCCCGCGACTCCTGATCACGATTCAGCTCCAGCAACACCCGGGCGTGAGCAATCCGGAATGTGGCCTCGCCCGGTTCCAGCTCAGATGCCCGACGATATTCCGGCTCGGCATCCGCCACTCGCCCCTCAGCCTCGCACTGCTGCCCCCGCTCCCACGCCTCAGCCGCCGGCGATGGCAGGAATTCCTGCAGCCACGCCCGCAGCTGCGCCTCGGGCTTCAGGCCCGCAAAATGACTGACCGGCTGCCCCCCGGACATCGCCACAACAAACGGAATCGATTGAACCCCGAATGCCCCCGCAATCTCAGGCAGTTCGTCAACATTCACCTTCACCAGGCAAAAGGCCCCACGCATTTCTGTTGCCAGCTTTTCCAGCAATGGCATCAGCTGACGGCAGGGACCACACCACTCAGCCCAGAAGTCCACCACCACCGGACGTTCCTGAGACTGCTCGATCACGTCCTGACGGAATGTCTCCATCGTTGTGCTGATGATCGCCGGCTTGCTGTCGCTCATGATTCCCACTCGCTTCCCTGTAATCACCCAGGCAATTCAAAGTTCCGTCCAGCAGTCCGCCCACTGACCGAAATTCTCTTCAACACTGATACGCAGCCTGCTGAGCCCCGTCTGGCTTCGCAGCCCCAGTCTCTCGCATAATGTCTCGGACAGCCAGCGAGCGATCAGCTCCGCCGTCGTATTTTCCACAGGTAGAATCCGACAGTCCTCCGCCGGAAACATCCAGCGACGGTTTTCAAACCGCGCCGTAACCTCGCTGCCATCCTCAGATTGCTCCACCCGAATCTGACGATGCCGATCCGGCAGCAGCACCGAGTGGTCCAGCTCCGCAACCAGTCTCTGCAAGCCGTCCCTGAGCGCTATGAAGTCAAACACATAGCAGTTTTCATCCAGTTCACCCTCAATCGCTGCCTCCACCCGCCAGTTGTGACCATGCAGACGTTCGCAGATGTTGCCATTGAATGTGATGAAATGCGCAGCACTGAAAACCAGACCATCTTTGATCACACGTACGCCAAAAGCCGACTTCAACCCACCCATCGCTGCCCGCCCCCTTCACAATGCGCCACGCACTCACAACAAAAAAGGCCAGTCTGCCGGGCAGACTGGCCCATCGTCAAAATCGTCGTGTACCGTGAACTTCAGCGTACTTGACCACCGGCCGGCTCGTTCGTCTGCGGAGCCTGCTGGCCCTGCTCACGAACTCGAGTCTCAGCGGTTGCCACAAGCTGTTGACCCTGTGCAATCTGACCGGGCTGGAAATACCGGCGGAAGCCATGAATTCCCCGCACCGTCTTCGTGGAAAGCTGCTCCCAGCTCATGTTGTCAGTGCGAGTCCAGATGGCCGCCTGAGCAGACTGCTGGTCCACACGCCCCGTACCCACCATCGTGATCAGTTCCGACAGGACAGGATCCTGAGTGTAGTCGCTGACCCGCACCATACGGTACTGAGCCGTCGGATTAGGCTCGGCTTTGCCGTGATTCAGGCAGGCAGACACGAAGGGCACCTTCAGCGTGCGTTCAGCAGGAATGGAGAAGAAACCTCCACCGCCCATGCCGCCACCACCCAT
>SXXK01000450.1 GCA_005791255.1 Planctomyces sp. | reverse complement strand
GCAGTGTCATGTCAATGCGAGTGCTGCAACCGTCAGAACGATGGCGGCCAGGAGCAAGCCGACGACGACTTTGCCCGACGTGTCCAGAGTTTTGTGGTCGGCATAACCTTCCGGAGCAGCGATGCATTTGACGCTGACGGCGATATTGAGAATCGGCACAATCAGTCCCAGCACCCACCAGCCGCTGTGTCCCTGATTCTGCAGTCGTTTTGCCGTCATCCAGATTGCGAGGATCTGATACACCGCCCCCGGCAGTATGAGAACCCACATGGGGATGGCCCCCAACGCCATTCCCCCGGTCAGCGCTGCAAGCAGACCAAATTGCAGCAGGGCCAAGACGACGTATCCTCCAAACAGATACCCGAAATAGGGCAGCCGCCGAACGCCGCCGTAGACCCTGGCTCCCGCTGGTTCCGTGGCCACATCCACACTTGCCGAAACTTCGAACGGATTGTACTGGTTCATTGGGACAACCGTGGCAGGAGCGATCCTGGCGGGACCATGCAGAAACGCTATCCTGGAATCCTAATGCCTGTGCGGAGAAACGCCAGCCCCGGCCTGGCGGAAGTGTGCAGCAGTACCGCTGCAATTATCCGTTCCGATCAGCTTTTCGGCGATCGACGAAGGCCGTGGGCAGCACTGCGCAGATCAGCAGCAGCGGCAGGTTCAGCAGCGCCAGCAGAGACGTGATTTGAGCCAGCGCATCCACGAGGACAGACGAACTGCTGGAATTCAAAACGGCGTAAGCCGAGAAGCAGACGAGCAGCAACCCTGGGGGCAGCAGCAACCACCATTGCCGCAGGCCGACATTCCGCAGGCTAGCTCGTACCAGCCAGAGATTCCCGCCGGCCCAGCCGATGAAGAGCAGTGGCACCGCGAGTATACCCAGCCCGCCGGCGAATGTCAGGAGCGCGACAAACAGCAGCATGGCCAGAGCAGTGAACCCGACGGACCAGACAATAAATCTCAGCCGCCCGACGGGTCCGTACTGCGGCGGTGTCTGCAGTTCTGCTGCCTGCAGCTGCTGCGTCATCACTTCGAACGGATTTTCTGTCGCCATACCCTCACTTCCAGACGCGAGAGACCACACGCAGCTCGGGCTTTAGCCCGAGACCTGTCCGGAAAAACGTCGTTGCTGCCTGTGGCATCTTAATTCACAAGCCGCCATTTGTCTCTGAAGTCAGTCCTGATCTTTGGCCTCGTTTCTGTAACGCGGAGGGCACGTGCCGGCGTCGCTGTCCGGAATGGAACGGCAGTGTGTGGACGTTCGGACTTGATACTGCGGCGTACGGTGTTTGTGCTATTGGGTTCACCTGTCAGGGCCTTGCGGCTCCGGGCACGGTTCGGCCTTACGGCGCGGCGTCATAGCATAGAAAGGCAAACTCGTCGCGTCAAAAGTCCGCACTGGGATCGGCAGTGACACGATGACCAGTCAGAGCTTGGGTTGACCATTGACAGCCATACCTCCGATATTCCTCAGCGGATCAATGCCGAGATCAATCCGGACGTCGTCCTTGATGTCTCGCATCATCAGGGCGGACCGACCCCCATGGTGGTCAACGAATAATCGTACGTGCGAATCGCCTCCTGCGTCGAACAATTCAATCGTCGCTGAGTCATCGCCAGTCGTACCGAGAATGATGCGCGGTTTGCCGTTTTTTCCAAGGATATTCACCTGATCTGTGTCAATTGAACGCATCGGCATAACAGCGCCACAGACTACGGTTACAAATGTCGCCAAACCCAGAAAGCTCAATGCCTTACGATGTCGTCCGATACTTCGAGCCATGTGCGCCTGCTGAGACTCGGGAATGCCGTCAGGGACACGGACATTCGCAGCATGACGAACGCGACCAGCTGCATGAACAGCAGTCCGGTGAAGGAGAAGCAGAACAGCCAGCGTCCCATCGAGCCATAGTGGTGCGTGGACTCGGAAGCTGGTTCAGTGGACTGCAGGACTTCGAAGGGGTTGGAGGAGGACATCGCGGGGAGCCTGTCGTGGATCCTGAGCGTACCGGTATGTGATGAATGACGTCCTGTCTGAGTACCGTGCCGGCGACAGCAGCGACCGCGCGGAGCAGATGCTGGTAGTGTGCGATTGGAGTGTCTGCGGGTCAATGGGGTGTGTGCTGGTTCGTGGTATTGGCCGAGTCTGTTGGCCGAACGGATTCTCTCATGGGCTGGGTTCCTGCAAGAAGGGCCAAACCGGGGGATTCTGGCAGGGATTTGTGGTTTTTCCGGTTCGCATCGATGTTCGTGTGCGTGTGGGATTTGTCCGTTTCAGTGGGCTCTGCGTGGTGCGCGAGATCACCGAACGAGACTACGAGGATTCTGAAGGAAACCACGTTTCGAATCTTTTCGTGCAACCGGCAATTGCGTGGAAAGCACAAGTGCTGCAGGCTGAGGTGGTTGAACGATCAGCTATTGCAACGCCCTGGACGTCGCGACACGCAAAGCACTCGAGCATGATTCTTTATCATCTCGGTCCGGTAGTCAGGCTGGATCGGCCAATTGCGAATGTCGATCCGTCTCAGACATCCTTCAGGTCGGATCGCTGGACAACTCAGTTGGCCCTTGATCGAGCGGTTGCAGCGGCGGAAATCTGCCTCGAGACAGAATCAGAGTGGAAACTGTATGAGGCGCTGAAATCGCGGCACGTGGAGTTTCGTTTGCGACTGGATCTGATCAGTCGCGATCCCGATGACATGCCGCGCGGGCGTACATGGTTCCTGCTGAGTCCGAACCACGCCGTGCGTTTCGATGGCGCCAACGGGTTTCTGCAGGTGATCGGGACCATGCAGCGGTTCACATCGCTCCAAGCAATCGTCAACGAAGCGATCAGTGGTCGTGATCCCTCCGCCTGATGCCGTCACTCGCGATTTTTAATTGGCGTAAGTGATTTATTTGCATAGGCTTACGTAAAACGCAGCGATTCTTGTTGCATTTCCTTTGCGGCTTGATCCAGGTGGTACCGGAGCGGTGCAGGTCTCCTGCGGAATCGCTGCTGTGGCCGGGTTGTGAGGCTGTGTGTGCCGGGCGTTGGTCCATTGCAAAAGTATGAGCACGGGGCAGCAGGTCGCTTTGACGCCGGGGGCTGGCCAGAGTCGCCTTTCGCTCCGCGAAAGGTGGGCATCAGGGGTGGCAAGTTTCGCGGAGCGAAACGCGACTATGGAGCGAACGGTTGTCGGCGGGCAAGGGATGTTTGCATCGCAAATTGTTCGGGGCAGGCTGCGAGCGAAGCAGAGGCAAAGCGCTCTGCTGGTGTTTGAGCATGAGTACCCTGGCGGCGAGTTTGAGGGTGTGTTGCCCCCCTCACCCCCGACCCCTCTCCCCCGTTTCCGGGGGCGAGGGGGGGATTGACAGTTTTGAGTTTTCAGTAAGAGCGTCGCTGGCGTTTATCTTCGCGGCTTCGCGTGGGACCCGGACCTGCTGAGGGCTGACGGGGCGTTC
>SXXK01000449.1 GCA_005791255.1 Planctomyces sp. | reverse complement strand
CAGCAAGGCAGCAGCACATCGCGATAATTCGCGCTGAAAACTGATGGTGTATCAACCGTGCCTCCGAGGCCCACGGCGGCACATACTTCTCCGTCTTCGCCCTCCGCAAAGCGTCCAATTCGGCATGGCAATCCTGAAGTTTTCTGTTCGCAATTCGTAATTGTTGCCTGAGCCACCAGCACGGCCGATGCTGCTCGGACGGATCGGCACTCCGCGACTGAAAATGGCGACAGCGATTGTCACGAGGCGAGAACTTGCAAGGCTGTTGGCAAATCTAAGATACTGCAACCACTATTACGCTCCTTCGTTTCGTGGGTGTAGGCACAAAGCGAATACGTTGGAGCGTAATAGTTTTCAAGACCAATTCCCCAGAGCCCCCAGTCTACTATCGTTTCGCCATCCCAGGGCGAGGCTCCTGCCGAGCCTTTGAGGTTTACTTGGCGTTGTGAGCTGTTCCGGGTGTTCAGGCGGAGGTGAAAAGGCGGGGGGGCTCAGCGGGAGCTTCGCACTTCCGAGGTGAGGGGCTGGCGGGAATTCCGAAGTGTTGCGGAGCGTGGGGGTGATGGCCGGCTTTCCGTCACCAGCGGTGGTCTGTAGACTTCGGGGCGGTCCGTCGGCTGCCGGCGGCGGGGGGTGGGGTTGGCTGACGGGAGCAAACCGGGGTCCTGTGGAGCGAGCAGATGCGGTGGGCTTTGAAAACTGTGCTGGTGGCGGCGGTGGTGCTGCAGTTGATTCCGCGGGGGCCGGTCACCGCGGATGATCCTCCGACGGCCGCTGAGCGGGCGCGGCAGGATTTTGAGCTGATGCGTCTGCTGGCAGAGGCGTATGAGCAGGTGGATACTCAGTATGTCCGCGAGGTGGATCGTCGCAAGCTGGTGGATGCTGCGATCCGGGGGATGCTGAAGGAACTGGATCAGTATTCGACCTGGGTGCCGCCGGAGGAGCTGGGGCGATTTGAGCAGTATCTGGAGCAGGAATTTGTGGGAGTGGGGATTCAGGTGCAGCAGGGTCCGGGGCGTCTGGAGATTTCGACGGTGCTGCGGGATTCGCCGGCGTGGCGTGCGGGCGTGCGGCCAGCGGATTTGCTGGTGGAAGTCGACGGGACTCAGGTGTCGATGCTGAGTCCCGGTGAGGTTTCGAAGCTGATTTCGGGGCCGCTGGGGCGTGCTGTGGTGCTGGGGGTACAGCATCCGGGTGCAGCGGAAATTTCCAAACTGGAGATCGTGCGTGAAAAGATCCAGATGCCGACGGTGACGGGGGTATCGCGGACTGAGACCGGCTGGAAATGGCTGCTGGAGGGTGTGAAGCCGGTGGCTTACGTGCGGATGGCGCATTTCAGCCGGGTGACAACCGGTGAATTTCGGGAGGCTTTGCGGCAGATTGCCGAGCTGAAGCCGCAGGCTTTGATTGTGGATCTGCGTTCCAATCCGGGTGGCTTGATGGACACGGCGATTGAGGTGGCCGACATGTTTCTGGAGAGTGGCCGGATTGTGTCGATGAGCGGTCGTGCGGTGAAGGAGCGGGTGTGGGATGCGAAGCCGGGGACGGAGATTCCGGCGGGGCTGCCGGTGGCGGTGCTGATCAATCGGCAGTCGGCATCGGCCAGTGAGGTGTTGTCGGCGGCGCTGCAGGATCGTGAGCGTGCGGTGGTGATGGGGGAGCGCAGTTTTGGCAAGGGCAGTGTTCAGACGGTGGTGCGGATGGAGAACGGCCGTTCGGCGATGAAGCTGACGACGGCCGGATATCTGCGTCCCAGCGGGGTGAATATTCATCGTTATCCGGAATTGAAGCCGGAGGACGACTGGGGAGTTAAGCCGACTGAGGGTCATGCGGTGGTGCAGACGGACGAGCAGTTTTCAGCGTGGCTGAAGCAGCGTGATCAGCGTGACGGACTGGTGCCTGCGGGGGATCTGGCGACGGTGCTGTCGGTGGACGACGCGCTGCGTCATGCGGTGGAGTGGGCGAGTGGTTTGCAGACTGCGGGGCAGTAATGTTTCAGATGGACCAGAAGTTCCAGCTGCACAGCGAGTTTGCTCCGGCTGGCGACCAGCCGAAGGCGATTGAGGCGCTGGTGGCGGGAGTGCAGGACAACCGCAGGACGCAGGTGCTGCTGGGTGTGACGGGTTCGGGCAAGACGTTTACGATGGCGAATGTGATTCAGCGTGTGCAGCGTCCGACGCTGGTGCTGTCGCACAACAAGACTCTGGCTGCTCAGTTGTATTCAGAGTTTCGCGAGTTTTTCCCGCAGAACGCTGTGACGTATTTCGTCAGTTATTACGACTATTACCAGCCTGAGGCGTATATCCCGCAGCGGGACATTTACATCGAGAAGGACGCCTCGATCAATCAGGAGATTGATCGGCTGCGGTTGCTGGCGACCAGTGCTCTGGTCAGTCGCAATGATGTGATTGTGGTGGCGACGGTCAGCTGCATTTACGGCCTGGGGTCACCGAAGGACTATCTGGCGATGATGGTACCGCTGCATGTGGGGCAGCAGGTGGACCGGGACAGTCTGCTGCTGCGGCTGGTGGACATTCAGTATGACCGGAACGATTTTGACCCTGCGCGGGGCAAGTTTCGTGTGCGTGGTGATGTGATTGAGATCTGGCCGGCGTACGAGGAGTTTGCGTATCGGGTGGAGCTGTGGGGCGATGAGATTGAAAAGCTGAGCATGATTGATCCGGTTTCGGGTCGGGAATCGCAGTCTTTGCGTGAGATCTACATTTATCCGGCGAAGCATTTTGTGCTGCCGCAAAGTCGGATTGATGCGGCGCTGGATGAGATACGGGAGGAGCTGGATGCGACATTGAAGGTGTTTCAGCAGGAGGGGAAGCTGCTGGAGGCGCAGCGGCTGGCCGCCAGGACTCGGCACGACCTCGAGCTGATGAAGGAGACGGGTTTTTGTCCGGGGATCGAGAACTACAGTCGGGCCCTCGCGGGTCGGAAGCCTGGGGAAGCGCCGTACACGCTGTACGACTTTTTCCCTGAGGATTTTCTGCTGTTTGTGGACGAGTCGCATGTGACGGTGCCGCAGATTCGGGCGATGTATGCCGGCGATCATGCTCGCAAGACGACTCTGGTGGACCATGGATTTCGGCTGCCGATGGCGAAGGACAACCGTCCGCTGAAGTTTGACGAGTGGAATTCGAAGCCGTCGTATCGGGTGCTGGTCTCGGCGACTCCGGGCAACTGGGAGCTGGATCAGACGGACGGTGAGGTGGTGGAGCAGGTGATTCGTCCGACGGGCCTGGTGGATCCGGAGATTCACGTGGTCCCGGCTCGCGGGCAGGTGCCGCATTTGCTGGAGCAGATCCGGGAGCGTTCGGCGATGGGTGACCGGGTGCTGGTGACGACTTTGACGAAGCGTCTGTCTGAGGATCTGACGCGGTATATGAAGGAGGAGGGAATTCGCTGTCAGTGGCTGCATTCGGAGCTGAATGCGGTGGAGCGAGTGGAGATTCTGCGGGAGCTGCGTGAGGGGAAGTATGACGCACTGATTGGCGTGAATCTGCTGCGTGAGGGTCTGGACCTGCCTGAGGTGTCGATGGTGGCGATCATGGATGCGGACAAGGAGGGTTTTTTGCGGAGTGAGACCAGTCTGATTCAGACGATTGGCCGATCGGCTCGCAATGTGAATGCTCGTGTGATTCTGTATGCGGACACCGTAACCGAGAGCATGCAGCGGGCGATTGACGAGACGAATCGTCGGCGGGCGCTGCAGCTGGAATATAACGAGCGAAACGGGATTACTCCTGAGACCATTCGCAAGGCGATTCGGCGGGGTATTGAGGAGGAGATTGAGGCGCGTCAGGTGGAGCGATCAGCGGCGGGTGCGGCCAGTGAGTCTCAGTTTGTGACTCAGGAGTATCTGCGTGAGCTGGAGGGTGAGATGCTGGAGGCGGCAGAGCAGCTGCAGTTTGAGCGTGCTGCGCAGCTGCGAGACCGGATTCATGAGCTGAAGAAGAAGATGGGTGAGCCGGTGCCTGAGGAGGAGTCTGCGGATGTTCCGGGTTTTGCCCGGCGCGGTGGCGGTGGCCGTGGGCGTGGCCGAGCGGGGTCGGGCGGCAAGGGGTCGGGCGGCAAGGGTCCCGGGGGATCTCGCGGGGGCGGGCGTCGGGGAAAATAAGTTGTGCGACTTCAGCGGGACCGCTGGAAAGCTCACGATTTCCCCGAAAACTCGTGTTGAGGCCGGATTTAGCGATTGCGGCAGGCAAGTCGGAGTGAATCCGCGGTGGCCGCCACGAATTTTTGTTGACATCAGGCGAACGTCTGTTCCGGCTGTGCGGACTGCACCTTGTTTCGCAGGCCTGCGTTTCCTGCCGATATGTGCACCTGTGACAGGCGATGGAAATCCGCTGAATTCCTGTGAGTACCGGGCCGATTCTGTGCTGCGAAGGAGGGCCTTATGCTGGTATTATCACGTCAGAGCGACGAAACAATTGTGATTGGTGACAACATTCGGGTAACGATCGTGGAAGTTCGCGGCGACAAGGTGCGAATCGGCATCGAAGCTCCGCGGGATGTTTCCGTGCATCGTCAGGAGATCTACGATGCAATTCGCCGTGATGCTCAGTCCGGCGTGAAGGCGGGCTGAACTGCCGAACCCTGAAAATGATTGACGCGCGAATGGCCTGCGACAGATCTGATCTGCCGCGGGCCAGTCGCGTTTTTGGGGTTCAGCGTGCGGGGGGGGGGGGGGGGTGGGGGAGGGT
>SXXK01000448.1 GCA_005791255.1 Planctomyces sp. | reverse complement strand
CCCCCCGCCCTGCCCCCGACGAAGCCTCTCCACATGCTGTCTGCATCGACATTTGCTGAAAACTCACTGGTGCGTCGACGAAAGATGGTGCAGGTTGGCTGGTCTGGCCTGCTGGGGTGTACTGCGGGACAGCTGGCGACGGCCGCGCCGGCGGTTGCTGCGGGGCGTCAGCCCAGGGCAAAGTCGCTGATCATCGTATTCTGCACAGGTGCCATCAGCCACCATGACACGCTGGATATGAAGCCTGAGGCGGCTGCGGAAGTTCGCGGGGAGTTCATTCCGACGGCGACTTCCGTGGCGGGAACTCAAATCTGTCAGCATTTGCCTGGCCTGGCTGCTCTGGCTCACAAGTACGCACTGGTGCGCAGTTTGTCCCACAAGGACAACAATCATCTGATGTCGACGCATCATGTGCTGACGGGGCATCTTCAGCCGGGCGGATTTTTCGACAAAGTGGCATCACGGGATGACTGGCCGTGTTATTCGGCGGGCTGCGAATTTCTGCGTCCCCGTTCAGATGGAATTCCCAGCGGTGTGAACCTGCCGACCTGGCTGATGTCTGCTCCGCTGACATGGCCGGGTCAGCACGCCGGTTTTTTGGGTCCCAAATATGATCCTTGGCAGATCGTCGGCGATCCATCGCGGGATGATTTTCGCGTGGAGTCACTGTCGTTGATTCAGGGGCTGGATCAGGGGCGGCTGGACAATCGACGTCGTCTGCTGCAGAGTCTGCAGCCGTCTGATTCCCCGGGCTCCATCAGCGGTTCTGCGGCACGCATGGTTGAAGACCAGCGGCTGGCATTCAGCATGCTGTCATCCGGGCGTCTGACGCAGGCTTTTGAGCTGCATCGTGAGTCGGAAACTGTGCGTGATCGCTACGGGCGACATGCCTTTGGGCAATCATTGCTGCTGGCGCGGCGTCTGGTGGAGGCGGGAGTGCCGATTGTGCAGGCCAACATGGGGCCTGTGCAGAACTGGGACAGTCACAGTGCCATTTTTCGAACGCTGAAGGACCGCCTGCTGGGCCCGCTTGATCGAGGCGTGTCTGCTTTGTTGCAGGATCTTGATGAGCGTGGTCTGCTGCAGGACACCATGGTGATTATGCTGGGAGAATTCGGCAGGACTCCGAAGATCAACGCTGACGGTGGGCGTGATCACTGGGGGCCATGTTTTACAGGGCTGTTTGCGGGGGCTGGGGTGCAGGGAGGAAAAGTGATTGGTCGTTCGGATGAAATCGGAGCGTATCCGGATTCGGCAGCATTTTCGCCGGACGATCTGGGCGCCACAGTCTATTCGGCGCTGGGGATTGAGCCGCATTCAGTGGTGCGTGATCGTCTGAACCGTCCGGTGCATCTGAATCAGGGGGCGGTGATTGAGCAACTCTACAGCGGGGGCGACGCGGTCTGACGAAAACTGTTTCGTCAGACCGGGCGGCTTCCGGCCAGGGCTCAATTGTTTGTGGCGGCGGGCCTTGTTTTTGCTTCCGGTGGAGAGGGTGTTTCTCCTGAGTTTGCCGGTTTTGTGTCGTCAGCAGGCTTATGTGGGCCAGCTTTGGGCTCTGCTGTCTTCGGAGGCAGTGGCAGGTTGAAGGGTGCGGAGACTCGTCGCCCCACTGCCGGTTTCAGCTCGCGCAGCCAGATATTGCGGAAGCGAACGGGATCACCGTGAAACTGCAGCGAGATGGGGCCGGTTTCGGCATGGGGTTTGTAGTGCGGGGCTTCGGTATAGCTGGTGGGGCCGTGGAGTTCGAAGTTGTTGAGCAGCAGAATTCCGTTCTGGATCAGCGTAACGTATGCGGGCCTCTCGACGTCGCCATTTCCCTTGAAACGGGGGGTGTTGAAAATGATCTGGTAGGTATTCCATTCACCGGGTTTGCGCATGGCATTGGCCAGCGGGGGCGTCTGTTTGTAGATCGAGCCCGCCTGGCCGTCGAAGTAGGTCTGATTCTGGAACGAGTCAAGAATCTGAACTTCATAGAGTCCCAGCAGGTAACAGCCACTGTTGCCGCGGCCCTGTCCTTCTCCGCGAATTTCGGTGGGTGCCGACCATTCGAGGTGCAGCTGGATGTCCCCGAAGTGCTGTCTGGTGGTGATGGCCGATTGTTTGGCCGTGGCAACTCCATTTTCGATGGTCCATTTGTCGCCATTTTCCCATGCGTCGAGGTTCCTGCCGTCGAACAGGACGATGGCGTCTGATGGCGGAGCATTGTCAGTGGTGCCGGGAGTCACCAGAGGTGGTTCCTGCCACTCAACACCGCTCTTCCATTCCTGAGCGACCGACTGACCGCCGTGCATGAACAGCGCAATGGCCACAAGGCCGAGTGATCTCAGTTTTTTCACAGTTTCAACTCCGGATCGGGATATGGTGGCTGCAACAGCAGCAGCAACAGCAACAGCGGGGTTAAGCTTAGGCCATTGTCTCAGGGAAGTGGAGTGTCCGAATGCAGATCAGCCGGCATTACTTCCGGGTGGCCTGTTGGAAAAGTCGATCAACGCCGGCGACGATGCGATCCTCGATGTCGCCGTTCCAGCGGAGGGCCGGTCGCCCGTATTCATACAGATTGCTGCCTCCTTCGTAACCGCCTTCCTCCCAGACTCGCCGGCTGGGGATGTAGGCGAGCATATCATCGGAGTAGCCCATGACCCACGTACCGGCGCCGTGTTCCTGTTTGAACCGGAGTGCGTAATCAACGACGGTTTCGGCTCCCATGCCGATCCACTTCAGTTCGCTGCCGAGCAGCCAGACGTGGAGTGGGTACGGTGAGCCGGTGGCGAAGGACTGACCGGAATCCAGTCGTGCCAGCAGGCGTTTGGCCCAGCGGCCTCGAATTCCCTGGTCGGTGGCTGCGGCCTGCTGAAGTTCGTCACGCGTGACGATCTGCAGATAGGGCAGTTCAATGAGTTCAAAGGCGGTGCGCAGCTGTGGTGACACGGGCATCAGGGGCTGCTGCAGTGCCAGTTTTACAGCGTCGGCCAGCATAGTGCCATATTTTTCGCAGAGTTCCACGGTTCTGCGGGGCAGCGGGTTCTGATCGCCGCCGCAGGTGTTGACAAACATGGCTGCAGCTCCGGGAAACGCCTGCTCAAGTTGCAGTTGTGCGAATCCTGGGTAGTCTCCGCACCACCTGGTGAAGCTGAGTGTAGTGGGGTGGCAGGCATAACCGAACAGGATGGCGGCAACGGTTCCGTCGGGGCGAGTCACCTGCAGAACGGGTACGGTGTGGTCAACAGGACCAGTCAGCGGAACGCCGCGAGCCAGCAGATCAGGGACATCGGCTTCGCGATTATTGCGGCGATTTACGGCGAAGGTGGTGTGACCAGTGCCATGGCGGAGTGTGGCGTCGCGCAGATCTGCAAGTGCGGTTTTGCAAAGCCGGACCGTTCGTTCCACCATCAGGTCCGTGTACTGCCGCACCAGTTCTTCCTGTTCGGCTTCGACTGGGTAATAATCGATCAGGTCATCTCCCAGTCGAGGTCCGCAGTGGTTGTGGGAGAACGTGAACAGCACCTGGTCGCGCTGCAGTCCATGGTGTTCAGCGAGCAGCGCGAAGACGCGATCGCTCATGGAGGCGGGGACGCCCTGGAAGTCACTGGTGATCAATACAGCTTTTGTGCCATCGGGGGATTCGAGTGCCAGAGCTTTCATCCAGAGATCATGAAGTTTGCCTTCCGGTGCGCGGCGAGACCCATATCCGGCCAGCCAGACGGGTGTTTCCGGTGTTATGATTTCGCGGGCGACACCTGCGCGCCAACCGCGGTTGTGCGTGGTGCTGGCGGACGTACGGGCCGAGCTGTCTGCCGAAGGGAGCAATGCTGACGCAGTGGCGGCCTGCAGCAGGAGACGACGATTGAGCAGCAGTGCCATGTGAAAACCTCGCGGAAGCAGATGCCTGAACAGTATCAGAGTCTCAACAGAATGGCAGATGGGATGTGGAGATACCAGTGAGCATTGTTTAACATATCGGCGTGTCGGGTGATTGGGTCGAGCACCGGGAGTCGATTGATGCGTGCGCCGCGTTGTCAGGTTGTGCCGGGAATTCCTCATCATTTTGCATTTCAGATCGCAGGTCGCGAAGTCCTGCGATGGAATTTCGGGCAGGAATATCCGCGGCCCTGTTTTTTTCCCGTGCTTGCTCCATCGGGGGCTCAATTGACGCGGATGGGGCATCCGGGTGCTCCGGACCATGATCACCACCAGTCGATCTGGTTCGCCCACAACAAAGTGCTGGGGATCGACTTCTGGGGAAACGCGAGCGGGGCGGTTGTGCGGCAGCTGCAGTGGTTTGCCCTTGAGGATGGTGCTGACAGCTGTCGGATGGCGGTGGAACTCGGCTGGTTTGATGGTCACAATCCGGTGCCGTTGCTGCGCCAGGAACTGATAGCGGAAGTCCGTCCGGTGGCTGAGTCCGGTGAGTATACCGTTGAGCTTCAGAGTCGTTTTGTTCCGACTGCGGCATCGCTGGAGTTTGCGAAGACGAATTTCGGCTTTCTGGCTGTGCGGGTGGCAAAGAGTGTCTCGGCGTTTTTTGCAGGTGGAGTGTTAACGAGCAGTGCGGGTGTGACTGGAGAAAAACAGTTGTTTGCGGGCGCTGCGGAGTGGATGGACTACAGTGGCCCGACTCAGATGAACAGTGACGATCGGGAGGGGATTACGTATTTTGATCATGTTTCGAATCCAGGTCAGCCCACCTGCTGGCATGTGCGGGACGACGGCTGGATGTGTGCTTCGCCCTGTCTGAACGGAGCCTTGCTGACGACTGCGGAAACTCCACTGCAGCTGCGGTATCTGCTGTACATGCATGCTGGCGCGGTGCATCCGGATCGTGTGGCTGAATTGGCCGGAAGTTTTCGCAGGCTGCAACCGCTGCGGCTGGAAAAATCGACCGTGAATCACATTCGCTGGCAGCTTGTGCGTGGCTGATCCGGTGCATCAGCCTGTCCCTGTCGTCAGCGAACTGTGCGAACCACACGGCAGATGCTGTGATTTGACTGGACTGTTGCGGCCACTGTGGGGCAGAATACGGAGATTCCGGAACCGACGAGCGACTGTGAAGTCAGCAGTAGTCCGCGGTTTTGAAGCTGACTGAAACGACGGACCGATGCCTGCGGAACTATTGAACTCCGGTCGCCGCGTTTCTGCGGTTGTTGTGCTGACTTTGGCCTGCAGCATTTGGGTTCGTGCAGAGGCGGATGACAAAGTCAATTTTGAATCACAGATCCGACCATTGCTGCAGCAGCGGTGCTGGGACTGTCACGGGGCTGAGCAGCAGGAGGCTCGGCTGCGACTGGATCGACGCAGTGCAGTGCTTAGGGGCGGGGATTCTGGTGAGCCGGCACTGGTAGCAGGTAATGCTGATGCCAGTCATCTGATGCAGCTGGTGCTGGGGCGTGAGGCTGGCAAGCGGATGCCTCCTGAGCCGCAGCCGGCACTGACGGAGGCGGAAACCGCCCTGCTCCGCCGCTGGATCAACGAGGGTGCGGAGTGGTCGGTTGGAGCGGAGCCGGATGACTCGAAGGAGTCCGAGGTCTCCGATCACTGGTCTTTTCAGCCGGTGCGCCGTCCGCCGTTGCCGGAACTGCAGTCGGACTGGGCTGCGAGTGCGGTGGATCTGTATGTGCTGCAGGGTTTGCAGCGGCAGGGGTTGTCCCCGAACCCGATGGCTGCCAGGCGTGACCAGATTCGCAGGCTGTATCTGGACATGCTGGGGCTGCTGCCTGAGCCGCAGGCCGTGCTGGAGTATGAGCAGGATGAGCGACCGGAGGCGTGGGAGCAGCTTGTGCAGCGGGTGCTTTCCAGTCCGCATTATGGTGAACGCTGGGCTCGGTACTGGCTGGATCTTGTCCGATTTGCAGAGACGAACGGGTATGAGACGAATCGCGAGCGGCCGAATGCGTGGCCATACCGGGATTACGTGATTCGGTCTTTGAATGAAGATAAGCCATACGATCAGTTTGTGCGCGAGCAGCTTGCCGGGGATGCCATGGGGGCTGCGGAGGCTACGGGTTATCTGGTGGCCGGGCCGTATGACCTGGTGAAGAGTCCGGACATCAATCTGACGCTGATGCAGCGTCAGAACGAGCTGGATGACATGATTGGCACGACATCCACGGTATTTCTGGGGCTGACGGTCGGCTGTGCTCGCTGCCATAATCACAAATTCGACCCGATTTTGCAGCGTGATTATTACGCATTGCAGGCAGTCTTTGCCGGGGTGCAGCATGGCGACCGACAGCTGCCTGAGCAGCCGGAGACGGCGGAGGAACTGGGACGACTTGGCGCCAGAATCGGTGAAATTCAAAAAGTCCTGCAGCCATGGGTCAGGCCTGGAAGTGTGCAGCGTGAGGCGGTAAGTGTTCGAGGCAACGAAGAGACGTTTGCTCCGCAGCGGGCAAAGTTTGTGCGATGGACGATTACTGCTACGAATTCCGGAGAGCCGTGCGTTGATGAGCTGGAGATTTTCAGTGCGGGGCAGAATGTTGCATTGGCGTCGTCGGGTGTGAAGGTGACGGCCTCGGGGACACTGCCGGGCCATGAAATTCATCAGTTGAAGCATCTGAACGACGGAGTTCCCGGAAATGCTCGCAGCTGGATTTCAAATGAAGCGGGGCGTGGCTGGGTGATGCTCGAGTTTCCTGAGGTTCGGGAGATCAGCAGGATCGTCTGGTCGAGGGATCGTGAGGGGCGATTTCAGGATCGTCTGGCGACGAAGTATCAGTTCGAGGTGTCTGAGCAGGCGGGTGTATGGAGTGTGGTGGCATCTGATGCCGGTCGAGTATCTCCCGGAGTGGCACCAGTGGAGCCGGAGTATGATTTTCGAGTTGCGGCCGGTTCGGATCGCGATGATCTGCAGCAGCTGCTGACGGAGCTGCAGTCGCTGCGGGCTCGACGTCGGCAACTGCAGTCTCCGGGTACGGTTTATGCGGGGACATTTCAGCAGCCGGGGCCGACGCATCGGTTGTTTCGCGGGGAGCCGACTGCGCAGCGGGAGATCGTGGGGCCTGACACTGTGGCTGTCCTTGGCAGGCTGGGTTTGGCGGAGGCATCATCTGAGCAGCAGCGGCGTGTGGCTCTGGCGCACTGGATCGCATCGTCGGAGAATCCGCTGACGGCTCGAGTCATCGTGAATCGGCTCTGGCAGTTCCATTTTGGTCGGGGACTGGTGTCAACGCCGAGTGATTTTGGTGCCGCCGGGGCTCGTCCAACGCATCCCGAACTGCTGGACTGGCTAAGTATTGAGCTGATGGAAAACAACTGGTCACTGAAGCATATTCATCGCCTGATTCTCTGTTCGCAGACGTACCGTCAGAGCAGTGTTCCGCGGGCGGATGCGATGGAGCGTGATGGTGGTGCGGAGTGGTTGTGGCGATTTCCATCGCGGCGACTGGAGGCGGAGCCGTTGCGGGACTGTATTCTGCAGTCTGCGGGAGTGCTGCGGAGCGACATGTACGGACCTGGGTTCAGTGCGTTTCAGGTGGAGCTGGAGAATGTGCGGCATTATTTTCCAAAGCAGCAGTATGGTCCGGAGGACTGGCGGCGCATGATTTACCAGACGAAGGTGCGTTTGGAGCGGGAGTCGGTATTTGGGGTGTTTGACTGTCCGGACGGAGCCACATCGGTGCCTCGCCGCAGTCGCTCCACGACTCCGCTGCAGGCGTTGAACCTGTTCAACAGCAGTTTCATGCTGCAGCAGTCGGAGTTGCTGGCGGAGCGTCTGAAGCGTGAGGGTGGTGATACTGCGGCGGAGCAGATCCAGCGGGCATTTTGGATCTGTTTCGGGCGTTCAGCGGCAGAGGATGAATTGCAGGAGTGTGCCGAATTTGTGCAGACTGAGGGACTGGTGGCATTTTGTCGAGCGGTCCTGAACAGCAACGAGCTGGCTTTTAGTCCCTGAGGCTCGTGATTTGTGAGTCCGCGTGCGGCGACGTATGATGCAGTTTCATTTCTGAAACTTCGGCTGCTGGTGCTGCATGAATAATCCTGCTGACGGGTCGGGTGTTCCGACATTTCTGGCATCGCTGAATCCTCGCCAGCTGGCGGCGGCGATGCATGGTACGTCGCCACTGTTGATCATCGCTGGTGCGGGGACTGGCAAGACAACCACGTTGGCGCACAGAGTGGCGTGGCAGGTGGCCTCGGGTGTGGATCCGGCCGGCATTCTGCTGCTGACATTTACGCGACGAGCGGCTGCGGAAATGCTGCGGCGAGTTGAGCAGATTACGTCGACTCTGGGGGCTGATGATGTGCGGGATCCGTCGCTCTGCCAGAAATCGGCCATTCGTCGGATTTGTGGTGGTACGTTTCATTCAGCCGCCTCGGCACTGCTGCGGAGGCATGGTCATCTGATTGGACTGCATCCGGATTTCACGATCATGGATCGTGGGGATTCGGAGGACCTGCTGAATTTGGCGCGTACCGAACTGAAGCTGCCTAAGAGCGAGAATCGTTTTCCGCTCAAGGGGACGTGTCTGGATATATACAGTCGCTGCATCAACACGCAGCAGGCTCTGCCGAGGGTTCTGGAGCAGTGGTTTCCGTGGTGTCTGGAGCATCAGGCGCGATTGTCCGAGCTGTTCAGTGTTTACACTGACACGAAGGAGCGCCAGCGCGTGCTGGACTTTGATGATCTGCTTTTGTTCTGGAACGCGCTGGCTGCTGACGAGTCTGGAGCGCGCATCTTTCGGCAGCAGTTCAGTCGGATTCTGGTGGATGAGTATCAGGACACGAACGTACTGCAGGCGCAGATACTGAAGAATCTCTGTCCTGACGGGATCGGTTTGACCGCTGTCGGAGACGATGCGCAGTCGATTTATTCATTTCGGGCAGCGACGGTACGAAATATTCTCGATTTCCCGCAGGATTACCCGGGGACTGAACTGATAGCGCTGGAGCAGAACTACCGGAGTACTCAGAGGATACTGGACGTCACCAATGGAGTGATTGCTGAGGCGGCGGAGCGGCATCACAAGGAGTTGTGGTCCACGCGTGGCCCCGGTGCAGTACCGCGTTTCGTGACGTGTGCGGACGAGGATGCGCAGTGTGAGCATGTAATCGAGCAGATTCTGGAGCGTCGTGAGCAGGGAGTTCAGCTGAAGCAGCAGGCGGTACTGTTCCGGGCTTCGCACCACAGTATGGCTTTGGAAGCGGCTTTGGGACGGAAGAACATTCCATTTGTGAAGTACGGCGGTCTCAGATTTCTTGAGACCGCGCATGTGAAGGACCTGATTTCCTTTCTCAGGCTGGCCGAGAATCCTCTGGATTCGATTGCGGGCTTCCGAATTCTTGTGCTGTTGCCCGGCATTGGTCAGTCGAAGGCGGCGCGGCTGCTGGAGCAGCTGCGGGAGGCGGAGGGGCGATTTGACGCGTGGGACAGCTGGGGCCCGCCGACGGCTTTGCAGGACCTGTGGCCGCAGCTGGTGCAGTTGCTGCGCAGGCTGGAGGCCCGCGGACGCAAGGGGGAAGGTGGTGTCAGTGCTGATATTCACGCCGTGAGGCAGTACTATGAGCCTCTGCTGCACAGTGCTTATGAAAACGCGCCGGCTCGGGTCAACGACCTGAAGCAGCTGGAAACGATTGCCGTGCGTTATGAAAGTCGGCAGCAGTTTCTCACGGAAATGACACTCGATCCGCCGGCTTCAACTCAGGAATTGCCGGCAGATCCGCTGCTTGACGAGGACTTTTTGATACTGAGCACCATCCATTCGGCCAAGGGGCTGGAATGGGATTCCGTACACGTGATTCACGCGGCCGATGGCAACATTCCGGCAGACATGGCGACCGGCAGTGCGGAGGAGATTGAGGAGGAACGCCGGCTGTTCTATGTTGCGATGACCAGAGCCAAAAATCATCTGACGGTACTGAGGCCGGAGCGATACTATTTTCACAATCGGCACCGCAGTGATCAGCACTCGCTCAGCCGTATCACGCGGTTTCTGACACCGCCGATTCTGGCGATGATGGAGCAGGTTTCCCATGGTCTGACTGCCGGCAGCGGCGGAGCAGGTGCTGGTGGTGGATTGGTTAAGGGGGATACTGCTGAGATTCGGCGTCGCATCGCGAAACTGTGGGGCTGAGTGGTGCTCAGTTGCGACTTCTTTCAGAGTGTAATCGAAGAAAATCCAGTGTGCGTTGAAAGTCCTCCGGGAGCGGTGCTTCAAAGGTCAGTTCACGACCGGAAACAGGGTGCTGCAAGGTCAGGCGAAAGGCATGCAGTGCCTGACGCGCGATCAGGACGTCCTCTGCATCATCGGGGGTGCCGGGAGCGGGTCTGGGGGTCTGGAGTATGTCGGAACGTCTGAGTTCCGTGGTGCCGATGTACAGACGGTCGGCAACGATCGGGGTGGCAATATGCTGCATATGCACTCGCAGCTGGTGGGTCCGACCTGTTCTGGGATGCAGATCCATCAGGGCGTAGCGTCCGAAGGATTCCGCAGTGCGATAGAAAGTCACAGCCTCGCGGGCGTTGCCACCTTCCGGGCAGACCATCATTTTTTCACGCACCCGGGGATGCACACACATAAAGGTGCGGATGTAGTCTGAATTCAGCTCAGGAACACCTCGAACAATCGCCCGATACTCTTTTTTTACCTCGCGCTGTTCAAACTGTCGGGAGATCTTCTGGTGGACCTGATTGTCACGAGCGATGACGATGACCCCGGTTGTATCGCGATCGAGGCGATGCACGATGCCGGGACGCAGTTTTCCGGCAGTATCGCTGAGTTGATTGAAGTGAAACTGCAGTGCTGCCGCGAGTGTGCCTCGTGAACTGCCCCGTCCCGGGTGAACGACCATGCCGGCAGCCTTGTTGACGACGACCATGTGGTCATCCTCCCAGAGGATCTGCAGTGGCAGTTCCTCTGGCTCAATTCCCGGCCGTTCAGCATCTGTGAGCGTGACGTCAATCCGATCATTGACTCGCAGTCGCCGCGACGATCTGGGGGGCATTCCATTGAGCTGAACGCCACCGGCTTCGATGATTCGCTGCAACTGTGCCCGGCTGTGGTTGGGAAACAGCCTGCTGAGATAGTGGTCAAGCCTCCAGCCGTGGGCGCGGGCTTCAACGGTCAGTCTGACAGGAGCCCCGGTTTCAACCGGGATATCTGCGGGAGTCAGCGATTCAAGATCGTCCTCCGAGAAAAGCTCCTCCCCTTCCGGGGTCATTCGCCGGTTTTCTCTGCGGGTGCCGAAGCAGCGTCTGCTTTTGGTTCCTCGGCTTTTGGCTCTTCAGCCTTTGGCTCTTCAGCTTTGGGCTCTTCAGCTTTTGGCTCTTCAGCTTTGGGTTCTTCAGCTTTGGGTTCTTCAGCTTTGGGTTCTTCAGCTTTGGGTTCCTGCGGGGTCGCGGGTGTTTCGCCGGTGGCAGGTGCAGTTCCTGGGCTGAGCAGGTTTTCGAGTGGGTTGATGCCTGGGAACTGGGGCACAGGGGGAACGTTTCCGGGGCCATCCTGCGGCAGTCCGGTTTCTTCTCCGGGCTTGGGATCCTGCTTCTGGAACCACGCGTAGAAATCTTTGGTGGTCTGCTGTTCGAGTTTTTGAATGCGGGTTTTGGCGAGTTCGGCGAAGGTTTTTTCATCCGGGAATGACTTGGAGACCTGCTCCCATGCTGCGACCGCGGCCTTGACGGTTGCATCCTGACCATCACAGCGTGCTTCAGCCAGGCGAGCCATTCCTACGAGCAGTCGGAGTCGGATGTCACTGCTGATGTCCTGGCTTTCCTCAATTCGCTTAAACGTTTCTTCAGCCTTTTTCAATTCTTCAAGTCCGACCTTGCGATTGGTGAAGAGGCTGGAGAGTGCATTCTGGAGGGTCAATTCTGCTTCGCGCAGCCGGGCGTAGTTTCCGATGGGAGTACCGACGGCATTGTCGGCGGCATCAGCGTACTGTTCCGGGGTATTTGCGGCCAGCAACAGGGCCGACTGGGCAGCGGTTG
>SXXK01000447.1 GCA_005791255.1 Planctomyces sp. | reverse complement strand
GGTGCCGGAGGCGATCAGGGCGTGAAAGCCGGAACAGGCTCCGCAGGCCACGGTGATGAACAAAAATGGCGCCAGGGAGTTGCCGGCCGAGTCCACCCAGCCCTTGAAGGCCGGCTGGCGGATTTCCTGCGCACCTGTCAGTCCGCCAATGATCAGCCCCAGTGCCCCGGCACCCAGCGCAGCGTACAGGAAAATGCCGCCCAGTTGTCCGCGCGGCTGCAGCAGCAGCCACATGGGCGTGACCGAGGCTATGGCACAGTACAGCAGCAAAAAGACGTCCCAGCACCGCACTGCCAGCCCGGCGGCTTCCTGCGGAGTCAGCTCGGGGCGGAACGAACGCACCACGTCGTCCAGATTCAGGGGCAGCAGCGGACCGGCAAGGATCGCCAGAATCACCAGCGGGACAAACACCAGAGTCGCCTGTGACATCGTCAGTCGACCGGATTTGACCAGCAGTCCCATCACGATCGGCAGCATCAGATACAGCAGCGAACTTGTGGCGACGCTGCCGGCCTGTACCAGGATCGCCCCTTCACCAGCCTCGCGGGCCTGAGCCACAGAGGCGTAGGGCTTGCCGGACTGCAGATCCAGTGCCCCCACAAACATGTTGGCCGTGATGTCGGTAAAGGCGACCACGATGTAGACCAGTGCCATCCAGACAAACACCAGAAACAGCAGGTAGGCGCGCTGGCTGATGTGGACCCGGACCACGTCAATAATCGAATTCGCGCGATGGCGGACGGAAGCCACCAGAGCTGCAAAGTCGTGGACTCCGCCGATAAAAATCGATCCGCCGAGGATCCACAGCAGTGCCGGCAGCCAGCCGAACATATTTCCGGCGAGGATTGGGCCGACGATCGGTCCGGCGGCGGCAATTGCGGAAAAGTGCTGGCTGAGCAGCGGGCCGGTGTCGCAGGGTTCGTAGTCAACACCGTCGCGCTGAGAAACGGCCGGGGTTGGTGTGCGGTCATTCAGCAGGAACAGACGGGCCAGCAGACGTCCGTAAGTCGCGTAGGCGGTGGCCAGCAGGACGGCGGAGGTCAGGACAATTGCGAGCATTTCCATTGAGTGGGAACCCGTGGGGCGAGGAGGTACAGGTCAGGACACAGGAAGGGTGCGGTGCAGCGGGCCAGCGGACCGGAAGACACCATTCTGAACGCCGCGGCGCGGGATTTCCAGTCGATTTCTCAATTCAGGCCGGCCTGCAGGCTCCGGTTCCACCCCGTTCTCGCCCCCCGGTTTCCCTGGGCGCCGCGGGCGGGAACCTGTCGGGAAATGGCGTGCATCTTGCCAAAAAAGCCGATAAACTCCCGGCTCACTGGGTTTAAGCCGTCCGCGAATACGACAAAGAATTGCCATGAAGACTGACGAACTGCGTGAAAAATATCTTGCCTTTTTTGAAGGCAAGGGCTGTGTGCGCCGTCCCAGCGACGTTTTGATTCCCAAAGATGACCCGACGGTGCTGTTCACACCGGCCGGCATGAATCAGTTCAAAAACCAGTTTCTGGGGATCGGGCCTTTGGAATTTACCAAAGCCACCACCAGTCAGAAATGTCTGCGAACGGGAGATATCGGCAACGTGGGTGTGACAGCCTACCATCACACGTTTTTTGAAATGCTGGGCAATTTTTCGTTTGGGGACTACTTCAAGCGGGAAGCCATTCACTGGGCGTGGGAGTTTCTGACGTCCCGTACGTGGCTCGGTCTGGACCCGACGCGACTGACGGTGACGGTGTATCTGGATGACGACGAAGCGTTTGGCATCTGGAACAATGAAATTGGTCTGCCGGCCGATCGTATCAGTCGTTGTGACGAATCTGAAAACTTCTGGCCGGCGTCATCGCCGTCTCAGGGGCCGGACGGCGTCTGCGGGCCGTGTTCAGAGATCTACTATCTGGCTCCGGGTGCCACGAAGCCCGTGGAGATCTGGAATCTGGTGTTCACGCAGTTCAATCGCGTGGGCAATCCGCCGAACAATCTGGAGCCGCTGCCGAAGAAGAACATTGATACGGGGATGGGTCTTGAGCGTTGTGCGTCGTGTCTGCAGGGTGTGTTAAGCAACTTTGAGATCGACATTCTGCGTCCGATGTGTGTGGCGGCCGGGGATGCGCTGCGTCTGAAGTATTCGTATGACGCGCCACATGGTCGTGCCTGTCGCCGCATTGCTGACCACGTGCGTGCCTGTACGTTTGCCATTCACGAGGGTGCGGTACCGGGGCCGGACAAGGCCAGCTACATTGTCCGTCTGCTGCTGCGTCGAGCGGCGATGGAAGGATACCTGCTGGGGCAGAAGTCGCCGTTCCTGCACACGCTGGTGCCGGCCATTGTCGAGGGAATGCGTTTTCCGTATCCGGAAATTGCAGAAACTGTGGCGACAGTTTCCAGCGTAATTCGTGCGGAAGAAGAGCAGTTTCTGGATGTGGTGGACCGGGGACTGCCGCGGTTTGAAAAGCTGGCAGCGCGGGCGAAATCCAGCGGCGTGATTTCCGGTGCTGATGCCTTTGACCTGCATCAGACCTATGGCTTTTTGATTGAACTGACTGAGACTTTGGCAGGCCAGAATGGTCTGACGGTGGACCGATCCGCCTACGAGCAGGCTCGGCGGCGTCACGAAGCCACCAGCGGCAGCGGCGCGTTTGCGGATTCGGTGATGAGTGCCGGTCCGATTGATTCGCTGAAGAAGCAGGGCGGGACTCGCTTTTTGGGCTACGACAGCCTGACTGTGGAATCCCGCGTTGTGGGGATTATTTCAGGTGCAGAGCTGGTTGAGTCGTTCACAGCGGCCGGCCATGAGCAGCCGATTGGGATTGCCCTCGACCGTACTCCCTTCTACGGCGAATCGGGCGGACAGGTTGGCGACGCCGGGCGTCTGGTATCCGGCGACATGGAATTCAGCGTCGTGGATACTCAGAAGGACGGCGACCTGTGGATTCACGTTGGCCATCTGCTCAGTGGCAGCCTGAAGACGGGTCTGGTGGTGCAGGCGGAAGTGGATGGTGAGCGTCGTGCCGGAATTCGTCGAGCGCATTCGGCGACGCATCTGCTGCATCACGCGCTGCATCTGACGGTGGGTCGCGAGGCGACTCAGCGTGGTTCGCGGGTGCAGCATGATGAACTGCGTTTCGACTTTGCTCATAACCAGGCGCTGACGGCTGATGAACTGGTGCAGGTGGAAGACCGGATCAACGAGAGCATTGCGCTGGGTGCGACGGTGACAACCGAGCTGCTGCCGATTGAAGAGGCGCGCAAGAAAGGTGCCATGGCTTTGTTCGGTGAGAAGTATCCGGATGAAGTGCGAGTGGTCAGCATGGGTGACTTCAGCATTGAGCTGTGCGGGGGGACTCATCTGTCCAGCACAGGTCAGGTGGGGCTGTGTCGGATTGTGTCTGAAGAACCCGTGGCTCGCGGGGTACGTCGCATCACGGCGGTGACTGGTCCGAAGGCGCTGCAGCGGTGTCGCGACACGGACGACCTGGTTGCTCGTCTGCAGCGGCAGCTGAAGGCTCCGCAGGCCACCGAGCTGCCCACGAAAGTGGAGGCTCTGCAGAATGAAATTCGCAGTCTGACGAAGCAGCTGGCGGATCTGACATCGGCCAGTGTGGCTGGTGCTCTGGACGGGCTGCTGGCATCGGCCGAGACGGTGTCTGGCATTCGAATTGTGGCGGTGGCGCTGCAGAATGTGACTCGCGAAGCACTGCGTGACTACGCGGATCAGCTGCGTGAGAAGCACAGTCCGATTGCGGTGGTGCTGGGTGCTGAGATTGAGGGCAAGCTGGCGTTGATTGCGGCGGTGAGCAAGCCTCTGGTGAAGGAACGCAGCCTGCATGCCGGCAATGCGGTGAAAGCGGCCGCGGCTGCTGCGGGTGGTGGTGGCGGCGGTCGGCCGGATATGGCCGAAGCCGGGGCTCGTGAGGTGGATAAACTGGATGCTGCGGTCGCCGCCGGTGCGGCTGAGCTGAAGCGTCAGCTGGGTGGCTGAGTGAAAAAAACACTCTGAGTGCGAGCGGGCCGTGGCTTATGGGTCCTGTTGGATCTGTCAGAACCGTGGGCGTGTATGACCCATTTGGCCTGCCGGCGACTAACACGTCGCCGGTTCTGCTCGCTCGCGCCTGACGCAGCTGTCATTCGATAAGCTGCGGAAGACTGGCAGTCTGTACCGTTTGATTGTCGAAAAAACGCTCCCCCGTGCCGTTTTTTCATGGCATTCCCTGAAGTTTTGATTCTGACGACTTAGGCTGTTGTGCAGGGGGGAAAGTCGTCATGATCAGAACAAATGTGCTGTTGCTGGTACTGGTGTTCAGTGTGCATTGTCTGGCTGCTCAGGGTCAGCAGACGGTCTGGCATCGAACTCTGGCTGATGCTCAGAAGCAGGCCGCCAAAGACGGGCGGACGCTGCTGATCCATTTTTCGGGCAACAGTTGCTCGTTCTGTGTGAAAATGGATCGCGAGGTGTTCTCCAGCCTGCATGTGCAGCAGCAGCTGCGGCGGTCGGTGGCTGCGGTGTATCTGAATCGGGATGTGGATATTGCTGCTGCGCTGCAGTACGGCGTGAATCGAGTGCCGACGGATATCATCATCTACCCGGATGGGACTCGCCGCGATCTGGTGGGCGGCAAAAGTCAGACTCAGTTCCTGCAGTTGCTCGAAGAAGCACGATTTCACAACCTGCCACCTCGTCCGTTACCGCGTCCGAACAGTGCTCCGCTCGTTGCGCAGCGGTCAGCCACGAGGGCTCCGGAGTCGACTGGTGCTGACTATCGAATTACCAGCAAGCCGGCGCAGCCGGTGCCTCAGCCAATCAGTCAGCCGGCCGATTTTGTGGAAGTGGACATCAGCGCCGGTCCGGGGCTGGAAGGATTCTGTCCGGTGGCTTTGCGTGAACTGCGGCAGTGGAAACGGGGTGAGGAGCGATTTGCGGGCGAGTATCAGGGGGTCATCTATCATTTCTGTTCCGCGCCGGCCCGCGATGCCTTTCTGTCGAATCCAGGCCTGTATGCACCGGAGGCGCAGGGGTGTGATCCGGTGATTCTGGCTCAGGATCGCAGAGCGGTAACAGGCAGTGTGCGATTCGGCGTCTGGCTGGACGGTCGGTTGTTCCTGTTTCAGGACGCAGCGAATCGGCAGGCATTCAAGGATGCTCCGCAGCTGTATTCCGGGATGCGGAGTGCTGCTGGTGGCAGTGCCGCTGCAGAACTCGTCAGTCGGTGAGCGGTGGGTTTGAACCACGAAAGTGGTGTTTTGAACCACGAATGGCCACGAATGGAGTGGTGTTTTGAACCACGAATGGACACGAATGGAGTGGTGTTTGGTGGGCCACGGACTGGTGCGATTATGTAGCTCGGGCTTTCCAGCCCGAGCCCAGTGCTGATTGCTGCAGTGGCTGTTGAGAGTGTTTTTTCGCCACGGATTTTCACGGGTGAATCGCAGGATGTGATGGTGGTGATTTTGAACCACGAATGGCCACGAATGGCCACGAATGGATACGAATGGATACGAATGGACACGAATGGGGGGTGGTCTGCCACGGACTGGTGCGATTACGTAGCTCGGGCTTTCCAGCCCGAGCCCAGTGCTGATTGCTGCAGTGGCTGTTGAGAGTGTTTTTTGCCACGGATTGACACGGATTTTCACGGATGAATCGCAGGATGTGATGGTGGGGGTTGAACCAGGAATGGACACGAATGGGGGGTG